>CAZVVF010000306.1:0-5561 GCA_964630575.1 uncultured Burkholderiales bacterium
ATTGACCTTCAGATCACCCTCAACCATGCCTCGGTGACACTGATAACAGTCTGTCACGGAAGGGACACCGGCTTGATAGCCTTCATCCGTGGCCCCACGGTGACAGTACTGACATTCAATACCGGCCGCGACGTGCTTATCGTGAGGAAATGGTATCGGCTGGCTTTGGGTTGTCCAAAAACCTGTCCACATTACCTCAGTATAGATTGTTGTCAGGACAACAATGAGGACAGGGGCTAAAATAGCTCCCCTGACCAATAATTTCTGCAGTTTTTCAGCTGCCATAACAGGCTTATTCCCTTACAATTCACGCTACTTCTGCGCGCTTTACTTTTTCTGCCCCCACGATGGAAGCTTTCAGAAACAGAGATTGTGAAAAATCTCACAAGCCCCGCCTTTGGACAGGATCCCCGATTTCCCTCCCCGTCTAATTGCCTTTTTGTTACAGCATGGACGAGTGGAAAGTTCTTGGTTTACCGGGCCCAATCAATCGTTTAATCATCGCTCAAATATCAGGCGTGCAGGGCCCTCTTATCAACGTCCAAGGCTGCCTCTTTTAGGGCCTCGGTCAGAGTTGGGTGAGCGTGACAAATCCTGGCAAGATCCTCCGAGGAAGCTCCAAAATTCATGGCCACAACAGCCTCCGACAAGAGGTCTCCCGCGTGAGGGCCCACGATGTGGACGCCCAAAATTCGGTCGGTCTTCGCGTGAGCGAGGATCTTGACCAAGCCATCGGTCTCACCGACGGCTTTGGCCCGACCATTGGCCATAAAGGGGAACTTTCCAACCTTGAAGGGGATGCCCGCCTCTGTCAGCTCCTCGGCATGGCGGCCAACGGAGGCAACCTCTGGATGAGTGTAGACGATGGCAGGGACGGTGTTGTAATCGACGTGCCCTACCCCAGTCTTGAGCATCTCGGCCAAGGCGACGCCTTCCTCTTCGGCTTTGTGGGCCAACATCGCCCCTCCGACGACATCGCCGATAGCATAGATGCCCTCAACGTTGGTCTGAAAATGCTCGTCGACCGACACGAACCCTCGCTGGTCCAGAGACACTCCGGCCTCCTCCAGGCCCAACCCTTGGGTAAAGGGCTTGCGACCCACAGCCATGAGAACGCGGTCGCACAGCACGGGTTGTTCCGAGCCTGCCACACGAATTTGACACTCTCCGTCGACAACGTCCACACCCTCAACACGGGCACCGAGTTGAAACTTGATACCCTGCTTGCTCAAGATGCCCTGAGCGGCCTTTGCGATCTCAGCATCGCAACCAGGAAGAATGCGATCGAGATACTCCAGCACGGTGACCTTTGAGCCCAGGCGGCTCCACACGGAACCTAGCTCTAGGCCAATAGCGCCTGCCCCGATAACCACCAAGCGTTCAGGTATGGAATCGTAGGCCAAGGCCTCAGTGCTCGAGCCCACGTACTGGCCATCGATCTCAATGCCGGGCAGAGAGACAGGGTAGCTCCCTGTGGCAACAATGATGTGCTCACAGGACAAGGTTCTCAGCTTGCCGCCCTCTTCCACCTCGACTCGGCCGGGTGAAGCGATTCGAGCGGTTCCGTTGATGGCGGCCACCTTGTTCTTTTTGAGAAGACTACCAACACCGCGACCGAGGGTTTGCACGACCCTATTTTTGCGTCGCTGCATCGCCTCTAGGTCCACCTCGACTTCGGGAACATTGATCCCGTGAGACTTGAGATTGTCGCGAACTTGATGGAGCAACTCGCTCGATTCAAGAAGAGCCTTGGAAGGGATACATCCCACTCGAAGGCAGGTGCCGCCAAACAGCTTATTCTTGTCGACGCAAGCTACCCGAAAGCCCAGTTGAGCGGCCCGAATCGCGCACACATAACCCCCTGGGCCACCTCCGATTATAACGATATCGAATTGATCTTTATCTGACATAAATTCCTTCCTCAAACCTCAAGCAGCAGTCGAGCGGGGTCCTCGATGATATTCTTGAGAGCTACCAAAAACGAAACAGCCCCTTTGCCATCTATCACCCTGTGGTCGTAGGAGAGCGCCACGTACATCATTGGCCGGATCTCCACCTTGCCTTTGACAGCGACAGGGCGCTCGATGATATTGTGAAGGCCCAGTATGCCCGACTGAGGAGGATTCAGAATCGGAGTGCTCAGCATGGAACCGTACACACCGCCGTTGGAGATGGTAAAGGTTCCTCCCTCGAGGTCGGCCAGAGTCAACTTCATGTTCTTGGCCTTGGTTGCCAAGGTCTTGATCCCCGACTCCACTCCGGCCAGAGACAAGGTATCGGCCCCTCTCAGTACGGGAACAACGAGTCCCCGCTCGGTTCCCACGGCCACACCGATGTCATAGTAGTTCTTGTAGACAACGTTGGTGTCACGAATCTCTGCATTGACGGCGGGAAAGGCCTTTAGGGCTTCCACCGAGGCCTTCACGAAGAAGGACATAAAGCCAAGCTTGACATCGTGCTTGGCCAAGAACTGCTCTTTGTACTCAGAGCGCAGTGCCATAACAGCGCTCATATCAACCTCATTGAAGGTGGTCAGAATCGCTGCTGTCTGTTGAGCCGACACGAGTCGTTCTGCAATTTTTCGGCGCAGCGGACTCATGGGAACCACCTCTTCACGCGCCTGGGTGCTCGCTGGCGTCATCCCCGCATTTCGAGGTGCCGCCTGAACGGGCGCGGCCTCTGGCTTGGCCGCCTGTCCCGCTTTGGAGTCGAGATGCCCCAACACGTCCTCTTTAAGAATGCGACCCGCCTTGCCGGAGCCTTCCACGTCGCTTGAGGTGAGTTTATTCTCCTTCATCAAGCGTCGAGCTGCCGGGCTAACGATAGGCTCTTCCTCGCTGGGACTGGCCTCCTTGACCGGCTCAGACTTGGCCTCTGGTGCTGCGGGCTTCGACGCCGGTTTAGCAGCGGCAGCCCCTTCAGCCAACTGGGCGATCACCTCGCCGATGTCGGCTTCCTGGCCCGACTCCTTGAGAATCTTCTCCAAGACCCCGGCGGTGGGAGATGGCACCTCCACATTGATCTTGTCTGTCTCTAGGACCACCAAGATCTGGTCTAGGTCAACCGGGTCTCCCTCCTTGACCAACCACTCCGATATCATGACTGTCGAAATCGATTCCCCAGCTGGGGGCACTTTCAAATCCATAACGTAAACTATCCTCTTCCAACCGCCGAACTGGCGGCTTGCTAAATCTGTCCTGGTACGGCTCTATAAAACGCTTGTTCTATGAGTCCTTGCTGTTCGATCTTGTGAGAAGCCGAGGACCCTGTAGCGGGCGAGCTCGACTCTGGGCGACTGATGGTCAGGAAAGGAAAACGGTCGAATACACTCTCCCCAAAACGCAATCGCATGTTGGGGAGAGCTCCCATATTTTCAGGTTCCTCTTGAACCCAAATGGCTGGGGTCCCTCTCCCATAAGGAGAGAGCGCTGTTTTCAAATCTTCACTCGGAAACGGGTAGAGTTGCTCCACCCTCACAATGGCGACGTCCTCTCTGCCAGCCTCCTTGCGGAAGGCGTCAAGATCGTAGTAGACCTTGCCACTACAGAGCAGGATCCGCTTCACCAAACTCGGGTCGGAGACGTACTGGTCGGGAAGCACCCGATGAAACGCTCCACGCGTGATCTCCGACAGAGGCGAAACGCACTCGGGGTGACGCAACAGGCTCTTGGGCGACATCACCACCAACGGCTTTCTGATGGAGCGATGTATCTGGCGACGAAAGCAGTGAAAGAGCTGAGCCGGAGTGGTCAGGTTGACAACACAGATATTGTCTTCGGCTGCCGTCTGCAGAAAGCGCTCAAGCCGTGCGCTCGAGTGCTCGGGCCCCTGTCCCTCGAACCCGTGAGGCAACAACATCACGAGGTGGTTGAGCTTGCCCCACTTGTCCTCGGAGGAGGAGATAAACTGGTCGAAGATCACCTGGCCTACGTTGAAGAAGTCACCGAACTGAGCTTCCCAAACGACCAAGCTATCCGGCGAATCCAAGCAGAATCCGAACTCATACCCGAGCATGGCCGTCTCCGTCAGAGGGGAGTTCCAGACCTGAAAGCGAGCCTGGTTCTCGGCCACGAAATTCAAGGGGATGTAGGGTTCGTCATTCTGGTAATCATAGAGAATGGCGTGACGGTGACTGAAAGTCCCGCGCCCGACATCTTGACCGGTCAACCTGATGTTGTGACCCTCCACGAGCAGAGAGGCGAAGGCAAGGTTCTCGGCTGTACCCCAGTCGAGCGGCTTGCTCTCCTCTGCCGCCTCAGCCCGGCGTTTCAGAACGAGGCGCTGAGTTTTGGGGTGGCAAGAGAATCCCTCGGGGACACCCGAGAGCTTCAAAAGATAAGACTTCGCTTGCTCTTCGCCGATGTTCGTTTTGACATCCGGAACGTTGGCATCGTTGCCTCCCCGGTAGCTCGACCAAAGACCGCGACGAACGTCTTGTTCCTGGTGAGCCTGATAGTCAAACTTAGGATCGCGAGCCAGCGCCAACTCCTGCTCCAAGCTTTCCCGACGCTGGACGGCTATGGCTTCGGCATCCGGTTCTGTGATCTCTCCGTAGCTTACCAAGCGCTTGAGATAAGCCTCGCGCACCGATATTTTGTTGGCGATCTGTCTGTACATCGATGGCTGAGTTACGGTGGGGTCGTCACCCTCGTTGTGCCCGTGCTTACGGAAACAGTACATGTCGATCACGACATCTTTGTTGAACTGATGTCGAAACTCCATCGCGAGCCAGGTCGCTTGTGCCACCGCTTCCGGGTCTTCCCCGTTGACGTGAAAGATGGGAATCTGCAGCATCTTGGCCACATCAGTGGCGTAGTGAGAAGACCGCGACTGGCATGGCGACGTGGTAAACCCTATCTGGTTGTTCAAAATGATGTGCAGAGTTCCGCCGGTTCGAAAACCCGGAATCTCACTCATATTGAGCATCTCCTGAACCACACCTTGGCCAGCGAAGGCAGCATCTCCGTGAATAATCACACCCATAACGCGGGTAAAGTTCTCTTTGAGTCGGTCCTGACGACTGCGAACTCGTCCCAACACGACGGGTCCGACAAACTCCAAATGAGAGGGGTTGAAGCACAGCGAAAGGTCGATCTCACGCCCGCTTTCGGTCACCCACTTCGTACTCAAGCCCAGGTGGTACTTCACATCACCCCGACCGAAAGAGCGCTGAGGGTCGGCATCCTCAAACTCACGAAAGACGAGAGCCGGGCTTTTCCCCATAATGTTGGCCATCACATTGAGGCGCCCTCGGTGAGCCATCCCGAGAACGATGTCGTTGACACCGTGGTCGCCGGCTTGCTCAAAGGCCAAGTCGAGAAGCGGTATGAGAGACTCACCACCCTCGAGACCGAACCGCTTGGCTCCCACGTACTTCTTAGCCAAGAACTCTTCAAAAATGGCCGAGTCGGTCAATCGAGTGAGAATTCGCACCTGAGTATCTCGAGTGAGGTCCCTCTGATTGCGAGTCTTCTCCATCTTCTCTTGCAGCCAAAACTTGGGTTCCGGGTCGTCTATGTGCATGTACTGCACGCCAATAGCGTTGCAGTAGGTCGAGCGTA
>CAZVVF010000307.1:0-5548 GCA_964630575.1 uncultured Burkholderiales bacterium
AGCCCGCATGGGAAAGAGCCCATTGCTGTCCACCATCTCCATTGAGACTGAGACTCTCTCTGCCGCAGCCCGCACCATCCGGGGCAAAAAGAAGCAGGGGAAGTCATCGGTGACAAGGGCGCAGGCGTTCTCTGCCAAGGCGCTGAGCAACCCCTTGCCGGCCCCATTCTGGGGCTCAAGGTAAGGATAGTAGGTCACCCGAGAGTCTGCCAAAGCGAGTTGATTGTCTCTCATCCCCTGGATGACAAACTGGTGTATTCGGTCGCTCGCCCAGTCATAACCAACCCGCAGAGCTTCCAGCACGAGGAGTGGCTTACCGAACTCGGTGCACAGCTCTATCGCCCGGTCCAAGGAAAAGTTCCACTCGCTGCGGCGATTGGCGATCATCCAATACAGCACATAGTCTCCATCCAAGTTCGGACTGAGGTCGTTGAGCCGTGTGATTCTCGAGGCTGGTGTCATATCTCGCCTTCACGCTACCACCGTCCCCCAAGACTGTCAAAACCGCACAGCGTTCCGCTTGACCGTGAGTCCCGTTGGCGCAACAATGGCTTCATGCTACCGGTGGAACCAGATCTCAACGACATGATTGTCTTCGTCCGCGTCGTGGAAAGCGGTAGTTTCACGGCAGCGGCTCAACTCTTGCACCTGCCCAAATCGAGCGTCTCAAGAAAGGTCACCCGTCTAGAGAATCAGCTCGGAATCCGTCTGCTGCAGCGTACAACTCGATCCCTCACCCTCACTGCCGCCGGGCGAACCTACTTTGAGCGAGCGTCACGGGTCGTGGCCGAACTCGACGACATCCACGCAACGGTCGCTGGATTCAGACAGACACCCAGAGGCCCTCTCCGGTTGACCGCCCCGCTCAGCTTTGAGGAGACCGGAAAATGTCTCTACTTCGATTTTCTGGAAGCCTATCCGGAAGTGAGCCTCGAAGTCAGTGTGACCGACCGATACGTCGATCTCGTTCAAGAAGGCTTCGACCTGGCAATCAGAGGAGGCAAGCCTCCCGATCCGTCCTTGACCGGTCTTGAGATACTCAAGTCCCACCTTCAGATTCTGGCCAGTCCCGCCTATTTGGCAAAACACGGACGCCCCCTCAACCCGAGCGACCTGAGAAACCATGAATGCTTCGTACACGGTCTTCGGTCACCGAGCACCTGGCATTTTCTAACCTCGCGCGGGGCTGTTGAGGTAACCGTGAAAGGCCGATTCGCCAGCAGCAACATGATGACTCTCATCGAAGCGGCAAAGCGTGGTCTTGGAATAATCAGAGTCCCCACCGGTGGCCAAGGGATCGACATCGGAGACCTTGAGGTCCTGCTTCCTGAGTACACCCATCCTAGCCGTGGACTCTGGCTGGTCTTTAAGAGTAACCGCCAGGTGTCCCCGACTGTCCGGGCCTTCATAGATTTTGTCGAGGACTACTTTGCCTAGTCGTTAGCCAAGCCCAAGGGAGAGGGCTCGGCGCCACACTCTTTGGCTGTCAACACACAGGAGCTCAGAAGTTAACAAACCGTTTACACAGCAACTGTCTGAGTTCTTCCGCCCGTGGAATAATAGCTAGTAGGATATTTGAACTAGTTAAGAGGACCACCCATGAGCACAAAAGGAGTACAGTTTTTGGACCGTTGGCTTGGCCGACTCGGTCGCAAGCCACGCGTCGAGCTTCTGGAGTGCGCGGGAACCACTCTCACTTGGAAGGTTCTCTCCGGACGTATCCGGTGCGGCAAACAACGAGTCACCCTGGTCACAGACGATGGCGAGCGTCCAAGCCTCATCCTGGTGACCGTAGCCAAAACAGAGAGCTGTCACGGCAGATGGGTGGACCCCTCCCCGGAGGAGCTCGCCATGAGCCAAGAGGCTCGGATTGAACGCCGCTGGCGAAGCCGCCGCCCGTGCCAGTTTCGAGCCGTCTCCCCGACTCTGCCCGGTGGCAGTGCCTTCACCGAAGACATCGGCAGCGACGGTCTCCGACTCTTGATGGGTGGCTCCCTCACCCCAGGAACAAAATTTGATCTCGCTTTGGAAACAGATGACAGCGGACTGCTCCCCATCAAACTCCGAGCCGAAATCCGATGGTGCCGCCCGAGCGAACGCGGTCATCTCGCCGGGGTGTGCCTGAGAGAATCCGGCAAATATCGACTGGAGGCTGTGCAGAGCCTCGGGATGCGATTCAGGCGGCGAGCCGAGGTTGAGCCATCCCTTCCAACAGGAGAGGCCAGAGGGCGCTAGGCCTCTTCGAATCTAGCCAGAGGAAGAATCACCTGGGACCTATCGGGATGGAGATTGACCTCTATTCCTTGGTCTGAGCTCGTCTCGCAAGAGAGTTCTACCTTAGCCCGGCAGTCACCGTGATCGTCCCAGAGCCCCTCCAAGGGGAAGGATACAGCCAGGGTTTCAAACCCTTCCCGGTCATCCAATTCAACGGCCATGCTCTCCTCTACGAGGTCGTACTCCTCGTCACCATCGAGGTCGAGATACAGCCGAACACGCATAGCCTGCCTCTCCACCGCTCCAGCGTCGGCACTCCACGTCACCCTGGCCGTCCCCGAGGTGACCTTGGCCCGAAAAGGCGGCGTGAGCAAAACTAATCGGTGGTCGTTCTCGGAAGAGAGAGTCACCATCTCGACCCCATCGGGCCTTTCTGCCACAATCCCGGCAGACGTCAGGTAGAAGACCCTGTCTCTTCCGGCCTCCATGAGATCGGCTAAAAACAGAAAGGCAAAACATGCTGCGAGACTGCCAAGGAGCCACACCCAAGAAGACCGGGGAGCTCTCTGCGGGTGGACCGGTGACGGTTCCTTAAGGCGAGCTTTCGTGGTCCTCAGGAGTTCCCCAGGAGCGACCAAGCCGGGCAGAGCGGCCAAGGCTTGCCCCTGTGAGCGATACGAATCCCAAAGGGCTCTCGCCTCTGGAGACTCGCGAAGCAAGGTCTCGACCTCAACGGTCTCCGACTCGTTCAACTCGCCATCGAGATGGCCCGAGAGGAGTTCTTGAAGTCGCTCTCTATCCATCGGCCTGCTCCAAAACTCTCCTCAGCGCCTCGC
Organism: uncultured Burkholderiales bacterium; assembly: GCA_964630575.1. Lineage (GTDB taxonomy): Bacteria > Vulcanimicrobiota > Xenobia > Xenobiales > JADMJV01 > JAEXNA01. The sequence goes on from CAZVVF010000307.1 coordinate 3,051, forward strand.
GCGCCCTGGACAATCGCGAACGAACCGTACCCTTTGGGATCTCCAACGTCTCTGCGATCTCGTTGTAATCCAACCCCTCGAGTTCTCGAAGAACGATCATACGCCGAGCATCCTCTCCCAATTGCTCAAGAGCGCTCTGAAGCTGTTGACGTCGCTCTCGCTCCTCTGCCAATTGTTCCGGGCCCGCACTGTCATCTGGAATAGATTCCTTCCACCCCTCATACTGGTCAAAAGGCACGGTTGGCTGCTTGTCTTTGCCACGGTGCCTAGAAATATTGGTGGTCACAACGATCTTCCGCAACCACCCTCGCAGCGAGCCTCCACGAAATTTCGGAAAGAACCTGAACGCCTTCAGGAAGGCTTCCTGAAAGAGGTCTTCAGCGTCTGAGTTCGTTTTGGACAGTCGACGAGACAAGCTGTAGACATAGTCCGCCTGCTCGTCATAGACCTTATCAAAATCCTGATCTGTCAGTTGTTTGCTCTGGATAGCCAAATTGTCTCTGGGTCAATCGAGTTCCCTATCCGCCCGCTCATTTACTGGAACCGATGAAACCTTCCTGTCACCTCCGACATCTCTGTCAATGGCAAGGACGCAGTTTGTCACAAAGAGGTTCCAAGTGGGCTCCTCACTGCATGTTCACCTACCAGCAACACAGCAAGGCCGCCCATCTGCCACAATACGATGGGGGCATCTCACCTTGAAACTAAATCGCAACCATAGTCGCAGCCAAGCACAATTCCAAGCTCGTCTCGAGGCCCAATACCAGGCCCGACGCACGAACATCGAGAGGGTCACTGACCTCTCCACGGCCGGTCCGAGCCACAGTCTCTTCAAGAGTTCGGTCGACCCTACGATCAGAAGCATCGACGACCTAGTGGTCGCCGGAAACCGATCGTTCGAAGAGCTCGACAACATCGACTTCGCCGGATTTCGCAACAACGAGAGGCTGGGGGAAAGGACCCTCCGAGAGGTCGAGACCCAACTCGCTCCATTCCATGCAGACCGCACCAGTCCAGCCTTCAAGAAAGACTTGAGCCGGGTCCTAAATGCTCGTTACCTGCAAGGCCACGGGGTTCAGGTGGAAGCTCACCTCGACGCCGAGGAGATGAGAGATCTCCGCAAGTATTTTCAAAGAGAGACCAGCACTTACAACGTCGCCGATGCCGCGCGCTCGATCAACGCTTCCCTGGCCAGTGGTCTCGAAGATGTTCAGCAACTCAAGCACCAGGCCGAGCGGCACCTCTTTGCCGAACGGGGGCTAGCGGGCGAACTCTTCGAGCAAAAGTTTGCCGACCTCACTCTCGACGACCTGGCCAAAACTCGCAATTTTTCCGATGCTTGGTCGACCAGTCAAGGGGGCAAGGTCCTTCAGCTTGCCCAGGGCCAGAACTTTGAACAAACTCGAGACTCCATGGCGCGCGGATTGCTCTCGGGCTACGGATACCAAAACGTTGACGCGCTCGATCTAGACACCACTCTCTCTGTGCTCCGAGACATCGACTCCGAAGGCCCGCGAACCAACGCCACCATTCGCGATGCGATAAACCGAGCGATCACCGAGAAAGAGCGAGACTACTTTGTCCTCAACACGCGTGCCAATCTCGCTATCCTCAGAGATATCGGCGTCTCAGAGAAAGAGCTTCAAGACCTTCGGGTCGATGACGAATCCCTGAGGGCTGCCTATCCCGATACGGCACCGCGAGAGTCCAGGGCAACGCGCACCAAGGTCTTACGAGATCTCCTACGAGCTTTGCCAGCCAAGGAGAGAAAGCTCGCCCAGAGGTGTTTGGCGAACACCGATTCCAATCTGATCAAGGCCGAAGCCGACCTGGGCCAGCACTTCGCCCAACGCATCTCCGCTCTGACCGGAGACAAGGTTGCGCTCGAAGGCATGGGAGCGATGCAACGGGCCAACTTCACCTCGGCCTTGAGCAAACTACCCGAGGCTCTGCGCCTAGAGGCCTTCGCGGGAGGAGAGAACCAGACCAAGCAAACCTTGGAACGGGAGATTGAGGGGCAGTTCGGCGTCGAGGTTCACCGCAGGGCAGGATCAGCTCCCGATGGAAACGACAGCGTCGCTCCCTTTGTCAAAGACTGGACGATACAGGGGCTCGTCGATCTCTACAACGCCATGAACGGTATGGCCAAGGACGGACAACTTCCCCAAACCCTGATCCAGAATTCCACCATCGCCTACGTCGAAGGCAGCGGAGCATCACCCTCGATGGCTGTTGGCCCTGCGCCCCTATCCAACGATCCCGTGGGACCTTGGGACCAACCCGGAGCTTGGGCCCACGATTCGGGCCAGAGCGGGTACTTTGGAATGTGCTCACCCGACGAAACCGGCCACGATACCGTCTACTTCTGCGACGACGCCCTCAAAGGCACCAACGGAGATAGCGCCAACGAAATCACCATCGGCGAGAGCACGATCATCCATGAATTCGGTCACGCCATCCAGCTCGGCGGCACACCCGGTGCCGACGCCGAAACACGC
>CAZVVF010000308.1:0-5539 GCA_964630575.1 uncultured Burkholderiales bacterium
TCTTATCTGGCTCACCAGTTGCTCCGAGGTTCAATTCCGGCGCCAAGATGATTTCCAGCTGCCGCTTCGGTTCTGCACTTCAACGATGTCCTTGTCTTCCCAATAAACACCCGTGATCTGTTCGCCGTTGACCTGGTAGACAAAGTTCGGACCGTCGAACCAGGTGGCCCTGACCTGATTGGAGAGTTCATTCGTGTGAGCCGACTTGTAGACATTCATGACGAAACCATCGTTGCTGTCGGTTGGGCCGACAACAACGAAGGCACCGCTGGAGGAGAGCCAGCTTCCCGAGAGCTGCTCTCGATCGGCGAGGACGGGAAGAGTTAAAAGACACACCGAGAGTGTGAGGTACAAAAAGAATCTCATGCCTTGAGGTTTCCCGACAAGCAGATTGCTCCCTGTCGTGATGGCGACCGCTCGTCCGCCGATCCGAACCGCTTGTTCACTCCAGGATTTTCGAAAGGTTCGAGCAAAAGTCAAGTCATGAGAGTTCTCCGTTCGTTTGTGGTGCTGCTGTTCTGTTTCGCCGTTTTGGCCTTGGAGGCTCAGGCTCGCCCCATCACCCACCAAGATGTGTGGACCTTTCGACGTCTCGGCCCACCCAAGGTGAGCCCCGACGGACGTTGGGCTGTCTTTTCCGTAACGGAGCCTGATTACGAGGCCGATAAGCAGGTCAGCGATCTGTGGCTGGTTCCCACGGACGGGAGTGCGGCACCGCGCCGGCTGACTTCATCGCCGGGCTCTGAGGGAGGGGTCTCTTGGAGCGCCAAAGGGGACAAGATCGTGTTCACGGCTAAACGTGGCAAAGATAAAGTCCGTCAGCTCTATGTCCTGGACATGACCGGTCCCGGGGAGGCGCGTAGGGTCTCAGATTTTCCCCTGGCTTGCTCCAATCCAAAATTTACCCCCGATGGTGAGCAGATCGTTTTTGAGGCCGCGGTGTACCCCGGCGAAACGGACGCTGAATCTCAGGCCAAGGCTGCTGCGGATCAGAAGGAGCGAAAAGAAAATGTGAGCTCCTATGAGGGCTTCCCGGTTCGTTACTGGGACCACTGGCTCGACGGGCGCCATCCCCGACCCTACCTTCTTACGCTCAACAGCGATGACCAGCCCGTGGATATTCTCGCTCAAAGCAGTCTGGTCGAGTCGCCCGGTTTCGCCGGAGTGTCGGGATTATCGGGAGAGTCGCTCCAGACAACGGTTTCGCCAGACGGCAAGGATCTTTTATTCGTGGCGACTCTGAATCGGGACCGAGCGGTCAAGGAGTCCACGCTCTATCGTCTCTACCGGGTGCCGCTCAGCGGTGGCAGGGCCGTGGAGATAGATGCTCCCGATGGGTCGGTCTTCTCTCCTTCCTTCGGTCCCGATGGAAGGCTCTATACCCTTTTTGAACCGCACAATGACAAGGTTTATAATCTCACTCGCCTTCGGGTACAAGACTGGCCCGTCAAGAATGTGGGGCAAGGCCTCACCGACAGTTGGGACCGCTCGGTGAACAGTTTTGCGGTGGGGAGATCGGGACGGATCGTGGTGACCGCCTATACGGCGGGACGGTCACGCTTGTTCTCTCTGACTGAGGGTAAGGTCCCCAAAGCCCTGGACCCCGACTCTCGGGGCGTTTTTAGCGGCCCTGCACTCACTCGCGATGGAGTTCTCTCCTCCTATGAGGATGGCTCGACACCGGCGGAGATCGTCAAGGTGGCCTTCGACGGAGAGGTAACCCCTCTCAGTCACTTCAACGTCGCCCGTGCCCGTGGGATAGATTGGACGCCGTATGAGGAGTTTTGGTTCACCAGCAGTCAAGGGCGCAAGATTCACAACTGGGTTGTCCTTCCGCCCGGCTTCGAGGAGAAGAAGAAGTATCCACTCGTACTCTTTGTTCACGGCGGGCCTCACAGCACATCTCTCGATAAGGGTCACGTTCGTTGGAGTCCTCAACTTTTGGCCGCTGCCGGCTATGTTGTCCTGTTGACCGACTATACGGGGTCGGTTGGCTATGGAGCGGAATTCGCTCAAGCCATTCAGGGAGACCCCTTCGTCACGCCCAGTGCGGAACTTCACCAAGCCGTCGAGGAGGCGATCAGGCGCTACCCCGAGATCGACGAGACTCGCGTGGCAGCCAGCGGGGCGAGCTATGGTGGGCATCTGGTGAACTGGCTCCAAGCTACCAGCGACCGTTTTGTGTGCTTGGTGGGGCACGCGGGCTTGGTCTCCTTAGAGGGGCAGTGGTCGACCAGTGATTCTGTCTATCACCGAGAGCGAAACCTTGGTGGAACTCCCTGGGGAGGGAGCCGGATCTGGAAAGAGCAAAGCCCCTCAAGCTACCCTAGTCATTTTAAGACGCCTGTTTTGTTGACTGTTGGGGAGAAGGACTATCGTGTCCCATTGAACCAAACGCTCGCGGCCTGGACCTATCTGCAGAGAAACGACGTGCCGAGCAAACTGCTCGTCTATCATCAGGCCAACCATTGGATTATGTCCGGTCCTGACGCGGCCCACTTTTGGAGTGAGCTTCATGAGTGGCTGGCTCGATATCTGAAAGACTCACCGGAGTCGGAGTGATAGACTGTAAGCCAGACCAGTGGATAGCTTCCTAGAGCGGGAGGGGCTAGAGGGGGCTCTCCACGAGGAGGGCTGTTTCACCCTGAACCCGGATCTGGCGCTCAAGAAGCTAGGCGATTTTCAGTTGCCCTTTTCGGGCGCCTGGGCGGTGAAGATTGTTCAGGCGGTGATCGCGGCGGGAACGAAAACGCCAATCCGGGTCGAACAGGGGCGCAAGAACACCCGCATCTCGTTTGAGGTAAAGAGCTGGGATTACGAGAGCTTCCGGGCTCAGTTCCAGAACCCCCAATCCTCCCCGCGAGCGGACTTGAATCACCTGGTGATGGGGCTCAGGTCCGTTGGGATCAGTGAGTCCAGGCCCTTTGACTTTGTCTTGCGGGGCCAGGACACATTTGTTCGCTGGGATAGCGAAAGCCTGACTTCGAGAGTGCGGGCGACCCCGGCGCTCAACTCTTGTTTGATCGTGGGGCACTGGTCACCGAGCACGACTCCTGAGTGTACCGGGCCCACCGCTCGTGAGGCCAACGCTGATATCAGCCAGGCTCTGTCCCGTCGATGTTTTCCCTGCCCGGTTCCTCTGTATATCGATGCTCGACGTCTCGACGCGCTGCAGTTCTGTCCGTTTCACGGTTGGGGGCAGGACCAGTGCTCGATGAGCCTGGGCTCGGTCCGAGGCCCAATGCCTCATCTGCCTTTGCCGCCTGGGACTTTTGATGAGACCGATCTCGCGGAGCGGTCGGAAGCTTCCCGCTATCGTCCGACCGTCGACCGGGCGAGCGCTCAGCAACAGGCCTCCGACACGGATCTGGCCTACCAGGTGTCCTATCACACTCGTCTGGTGGAGCCTTCCGGGCGCCAAGGCAAGCCCTTTTTTCAGGCTATACCAACAAAGAGCACCTGCCATTGGGTCCTCGATGGGGCTGTCATCGCGGTGGAGGATTATCCCATCGAACCTCTGCCTTGCAGTCTGGGTCTCTATCTGAGTGCTGAGGGCTTGGAGACCGACATCAGCTCCTTCGGTCTGCAGCAGACAGCAGAGGCTGATCAGCGTAAACGTGAGGCCGTAAGACGCGTGACCGAACTCTTGATCAAAGGTGGAGAATTTAGCTTTGCTGAGTTCGCTTCTCGCGGCAAGAAGAAGAAGATCTTCACGGCGGGGAGCCTTTTTCTGTCCATCGCCGGACTCTGTTCGCTGCCTTTTCTCACCTCGGCTTCGGCGATCTATGGGCTGGCGACCATCGTCTTTGGTTGGGCCGGCTACTGTACCTCGCTGGGCAAGGTCTCTGCCAAAGAGCAGAGGAGGCTCCGAGAACAGATGGAGAGCGACTACCGTCTGCTGGGTCAGCGCTTGCGAGCGTTCGCCAAAGTGTGAGCGAACAGAGAAGGCTTTTGGGAGCGCTCTGTTAATTCCAATGGAACTGGGAGAACACAGCTTCGAGCCTGTCGTTTTCTTGAACTTCTAGGGTAGGACGGAACATACGAAATGAGCAAAGTTAGTGAATACGCCGAGCAACTGCTTGCACTGGTCAGGCGACTCACCGAAGCCGACGGCGTCACAACCGAAAACGAGAGCGCTTGGCTAGGGCTTTTGCAGCGCGAGTTTGGTGAAGAGCACGCCCCTGATGCAGAGTTCGACGCTCAGAAACTTAAGGCTGTGGTCGAGGGCGAGGGCGACGCCGAGGAACTGATCCAGTTGCTCCTTATGATCAGTCTGTCCGACGGGCAGACAACAACCCAGGAGTGGGAGCTGATTCAAGAAGTTGCCAAGATCGTAGAAGTCTCCGATGAGCGGTTGGAAGCCCTTCGCAGTGAGACGGTTCTTGCCGTAGAGCCCTAGAATTTGTTTGGGTCGCTCCCTCTACCGACCCAAGACTGCTAATGTTCGTTAAAATTTAAGGGCTTTTTCAGGGTCCGGGACTAGAACTGTCCGGTGAATCGGTGGACTCGAAGAGAGTTGGGAAACGGCGCTTCACTCTGCTTGGAATTGGCCGCCGGACTCTTGGAGAATGGGGCTGAGACAAGTCGGGTAGAAGAGACCGTTCGAATGGCCGGAGAGGCCCTGGAAATGGACGTAGAGGCGATGGTACACCCGACGGGTATCACCATCGGCTTTGGCGACGCAGAGATGATCACGCGAGTGGCCCGCATCAAGAATCGCCAGATCAACTTGACCAAGGTCGCCGAGCTCAACCGTTTGTCTCGCTGCCTCCACCGTGGAACGGTGAATCTTCAGGCTTTTCGCAACGAGGTTCGGGCGGTGCGAGAGGCGCCGAATCAATACTCCTTAAACCACGAACTGTGGGCCGCCTTTATCACCTGCGGATGCCTGACTCTGGTCTTGGGGGGGGGAGTGCCAGAGGCTGCATTCGCGGTGATCGCCGGCTGTGTCTCGACCTAACTGCTGATCCGTTCGGCCAGCACTTTCCCTTCGTTTTTGTCTCTTTTTGCCGTGGGTTTCGTGAGCAGCGCGTTTGGTGTCTTGGGTCACGAATTGGCCGCTCTAGAGATCGAGCCCATCGTCGTGGGCTCGCTTCTGCCTCAGATGCCGGGGTTGGCGATCGTCTCTGCTATGCGCGACCTCATGGCCGGCGAACTCGTCGCTGGCAACGCTCGACTGGCTGAGGCTGTGCTAGTGACTCTGGGAATGGCCAGCGGCGTTTTGGCCTGCCTCGGCTTTGCTGCACGCCTGGGAGTGATGGCGTGACCAACGGGGTTTTGATCTTCATTGCGACTTTGGCTTTGGGAGTGCGCTTCAGTCTGCCGAAATCGACCTTGGTGTACTCCTCGACCATCGCGATGCTCAGCTTTCTCGCCACTGAGTGGCTCTTGAGCCGGGGAGCAACGGGACCTGAAGCAGCCTTCGTTGGTGCCTTTTTGGTAGCCATGAGTGCCGAAATTCTAGCGAGGGTCCTGAAGGTGCCGTCCCCTGTGCTTTCGATTCCGGGGATCATTCCTCTGGTTCCAGGAACCGCGGCTT
>CAZVVF010000309.1:0-5535 GCA_964630575.1 uncultured Burkholderiales bacterium
CGAAGCAGCAATTTGAAGACAAACTCGATAAAGGCCGGTGGGAGACCTTGGGCAAAAATACGATTGATCCGGGCACCGCCAAGCCCTTGGACAGAGCGCACTTCAAAGCCGTTGCCCTGCAAGATCATTTTCCAGGTCTGGTGGCCATAGAGGTGATGATGCTGAAAGAAACCATCCAAGCTCCCTGCTGCACTCATCGCCAGTCGCACCGAATGACGCTCCAACCAGGCCACTGGAGCCAAGGTCCGTGCCCAGCCGAAGGCAGGCACCGAGAGCAAGAGTTTTCCGCCAGGACGAAGCACGCTGTAGATATTCTTTAAGGCTTGGTGAATATCGGGCACGTGTTCCATGGAGCAGTTGCCCAAGGCGATGTCGTACACACCTTCGGGGACCGTCTTGGAGATATCACCGACCTGAATACTCCGGTAGGCGCCGGAGGCTACAGCGAGGCGAGATTCATCGGCGCTCAAGTCGATTCCATCGAGAGTCAGATGAGCCTCTCTTGGATAGAGCAGCCCAAAGCAGCCATCCCCGCAGCCCACATCTAGGACACTGCTGCCCGCCGGTATCAACTTGCTCAGCCCCATCATTCTCATGGTCGAGCGAACAGCCAAGGAGGTTGGGACCCGAAGAATATACTCTCGAAAGAGCTTCTCTAGCTCCTGGTAGGGGATTTCGTAGACGTCTGACTCAGTCTCTTTCACGCCAAGGGGTTCTCTCCGTTAGCTTACTCCGCCTTCACGATGATGTACTCTAACGTTTCCTTGAGCCAGCGCGCTTGGGAACTGGGAAGACCCGCCGCGGGGAAGCCGACAAAGAAACGTGCCTCCCAGCATAGCGAGCACCTGCACCGGCTGAAAGCCGCTGGCCGGGATTTCGAACACCGCGCAATCCCCCCCGACTGTCAAAACGCGTCTCGCTGCGACCGAAAACAAAGCCCGCGCCAACAGCGAGAATAGAATAAAAAGAGCCAAGAGCGGCGGTGAGAGGACGACAACCTCAACAGCCTCTGAGGCAAAACTCTCAAAGCGGCTCTAGAGCCCGTCTAGCACGGTCTTCATATTTTGCTCGCCGGGATCGATCTTGTGGTACGGCGCACCGGTCACAAGGTCGAGAACTTCAGGAGTTTTGCTCCGCTTCATGGCGGCGACGTCTTGATGCCCATAGATGTGACTCTTCTCGATCCCATACCTCGCCATAAGGTTGCGACAAAGAGCCTGACAGCTCTTGAGCGTCTCTGTCTTGGTGGCCAAGTCCTCAGCATCCATAGCGACCATCTCGATGTTGATGGCGCGATGATTGATACCGTAACAGCCGCGCGAGCGAACGTCCGGTGGGATGATCTCCCAGATCCTCTCACCCTGAATCACATAGTGCGCTGCTAGCCCGGGTCGTTCACCGGCAAAGGACTCGCTGCGAACCAGATTCCAGGGAAATCCCTTGCTCACTGTGTAGTGCAAAACGATGCAGGTCGGGTCGAGTTGCCAGGTCGATTCGCCATAGTGCTTCTCTGAGTAGCGCTGGATCTGTTGTTTCCAAGAGGAGAGCTCCCGCGTTCGCGTTCGATCGATCTCAAGCTCCTGGGCCGATGCGAACCCCAATACCAAAAGGCTAAGAAAACCGATGGTCCATAATTTTATTGGCATGAGTGCTCCTCTTTCTTTGGCTCTTACGATCATGATGTAGGAGACTCTTTGACCGATCCCTTCTCTAGATTTTTCGAATCGCTGCAACTTTCTCCACTCAGCTGTGTCCAGGGGGTGGAGGAAGACACAAAATGCGTAATCTTTTTATCCTCGGGAGTGGTCTCTTTATCGGTCTCATCGGCGCTGTGCTGTTCTTGCGAGCCGGTATACCAGTGGCTTTGGTGGCCCTGATTTTCTGGCTCGTCGGCGGCGCCATCGGACTCTCACTGCTCCAGTTTGCCTTTCTTAGAAACTGTATTCAGGAATCGGCACTGGTTGCCAAAGCGAGGCCTCTCCAGTCCTTCTTGATCGGTCTCTTGGTCTTTGAGGTTCCAATATTCGGGGCCTCTTGCTTCCACCTCGCAGGCGCCGAGGACCTCGCCGGCTTGGCCATCCTGACCTTCTTCGGCTCCCTGCTGATCGTCTTGTGGCCGGCCAACGTGGCCTTCTTGATCGGTCAAAGCCTGATTCCCGAAGAGAGCAAACCCAAGCAGGTCGCTGCCGGCAGCTTCGTAGCCGCCACCTCACTCTTGGTGCCGGTGCTCGGATGGGCTTGGCTCCTCTATCTGGCGGCTCTCACGACGGGCGGATTCTGTCTGCGAGGTCGCTATGCTTGAAGAGCAGAGAATAGACCACCTCCTGCGCAGGAGCGGTTTCGGGGTGACTCCTCAAGAGCGAAAAGCAGCTCACCAAAGAGGCTACCGAAAGACCCTGCAAAGGTTGCTCCACAAGAGCGGCACTTACCGATTGAGCGAGTCACCACCGATCGCGCCCATGCCGCACGTCATCGTCCCGCTCACCCTTGTGAGTTTCGGCCAGGGGGTCGCTTGGTGGCTCAAAACAATGGCCACCACCGACAGTCCGCTCAACGAGAGGCTCACCATGTTCTGGCACCGCCATTTTGCCACCAGCGGGGCCAAGGTCTTTCGTCCGGGCTGGATGTTTGAACAGAATCTCACCTTTCGTCGCTTTGGAACCGGGGCTTTCTCTGACCTTCTCGGAAAAATGGTCGAGGACCCGGCTCTGCTCAGCTGGCTCGACGCCGACCAGAATCCAGTCCAGAGCCCCAACGAGAACCTAGCCCGGGAATTGCTGGAACTCTTCACGCTCGGGATCGGAAACTACAGCGAGGCCGACGTGAAGGAGTTGGCCAAACTCACCACCGGTCAACGCCTCACCCTGGGCGGGAAAACCCTTCCGCACCCCCGAGGGGAGTACCAAGGCCCGGTGGCCGTTCTCGACTACAAGGGACAACTCAAGCTCAAGGATGTGGTGCAAAGACTCGCCGTCCATCCGGCCACGGCTCGCCGTATGGTTGCTCGACTCTGGGACGACTTCGCAGCCAGCACCATCCCAGAGTCCGAGTCAGCCAGACTGGTCGACCTTTGGATGCAAAGCCGGGGAAACGTGACGGTGGTGATGCGAGAGATCTTTCTCTCTCAGCACTTTCACGACGCACCACGCCAAAGGGTCAACAGCCCGGTGGAGTATTGGGTGACCTGCGCTCGCCTCTTGGAGTCCCACGACTTCAGACTCGATGATGCTGCCTTGCTGCACCAAGCCGGTGAATTGCTCTATTTTCTCCCCAGCGTAATAGGCTGGGACTTGGGCCCAGCCCTCATTCACCCCTCGGCCCTGCAAACTCGCTTGAAGATCGCCCAGCGAATCGTCTCGCGCTTGCCCGAGAATCACTTTGTGCTTCGAGGACTCGCGCGAGCGGCAGACCCTGCTCGCTACCTCAGCCATGTGAGCGGCGGCCAGATCCGAGTGGAAACACTTCCCAGCGATCTTCACACCTTCGAACCGCAAGAAGCCTTGCTTCTGGCTTTGGCTTCACCCGATCTTTGGCTCAGCTGAGCCAAACTTAAGGAGACAACTATGGCTACACGTCGACAATTTCTCAAAGGGCTCCTCACCGGACTCGCGCTGACAACCCTCAACCCAACTCAGGTCCTAGCGTCTGTCCCCAGTGGTGACCCCATCCTCATAGCGGTCCATCTCACGGGTGGAAACGATGCCCTCAACACCCTCATCCCCTACAAGGACCCAGCCTACCGACAGGCTCGACCGAATCTAGCCTTGCCTGCCAAGGGCCTCTTGAACACCGAGAAAGGCCTGGCTCTGCACCCCTGTCTGGCCTTGACCCACCAGAGGTTCAGCCAAGGCCAGGTCCTGTTTGTGCCGGGAATCGGGCGCGACGACCACGACCGCTCCCATTTTCGCTCCTCGGACATCTGGCACGGAAGCGGACACCCTGGCGGCGACGGATGGATGGCCAAGCTCGGCCAGCGGCTGGGTTCCACCCCGGTTAGCCTGGGCCCCACGGTGAGCCGAGCGGTGGCTTGTCCCGACCGACCACCCCTCGGCTTAGTCGGCGATCAACCCGGCCTATTGCCGAACAGCGACGCCCTCCACAAGGCTTGGTTCAAGATGTACACCGAGTGGCCCACCGCGCACGCGGCAGGGCAGCGCCTCAAGCGCTCCGCGGCGGCCCTAGAAGACCTCATCAGCCGACTCGACAAGGGCATGGCAAAGGCCCCTATCGCGGTCGGCTTTGAGCGAGACGAATTCGGCAAACGCTTCGAACTGGCCTATCGCCTGATCGCCTGTGGCTTTCCAGCGCGCCTCTTGCATATCAGCGCGGGTCAATTCGACACCCACTCCGGCCAACTCTCGACGCACTCCGATCAACTCGCCCAGTTCGACCGAGCAAGCCATGCCTTCCTAGAGAACATGAAGGCCCTGGCTCAACCCACGACCATCATGGTCTATTCAGAATTCGGCCGCCGCGTTTCGGAGAATTTCTCGGGTGGGACCGACCATGGGGCCGGTGGCTTGGCCTGGCTTATGGGTGATTCGGTAAGAGGAGGGACCATTGGAGAGTACCGACTCGAAGAGCTCCGCGACGGCGACCTCCCCACCGTGGTCGAGTATCAGGGTCTCTACGCCCAGGCGGTGAGCTCGACGTTCGGTCGCTCCCACAGCGAGGCGCTGTTCGGCCGCACCGCCTTGACCTAGAACTCGCCTTTGGCAAAACCGTTGATTCAAGGCCAGGTGTGCTACACTGATCCCCTTATGATTCTCAAAATGATCATCATCCCCATGTTAGTCAAAACGCTCTTGGCTACCCGCAATCCCATCCTGTGCGCGGGACTCTATGGGGCTTGCCTGTTCACCAACAGCGTGATCTTCGACCTGGCATTCGGCAACGACTGGGGTCGCGTTCTCTTAGAACTAGCCGGTGCAACGGGTCTATCCTTCGCTTACTTTTGGGCGCTCCGGGAATTCGACTCCGGCCCTCTCTACTTCACCATCCTGATCGGTGGCACGGGACTTCTTTTGTACCTGTTCTAGCCCGCTCTATGGGCTCGCTTCGTCGGTAGGTAGAGCCTCCATGATGGTTGTTCCGTAGGCCTCTCGGAGTTCGCCAGAAAAGAAACCCAGCACCGCTCCGCCCAGCGACCACAAAAACACCCCGGCCAACAGCAGATAGCCCAACCAGGGCAATCCCCCCGCGGCAAAGAGGAGTAGGGCCCCGAGCACCAGTTGCCTGGGAACTCCCAGGGCCCCCTCAAACATCCAAGAAGCGCGACGCCCTAGCCCGATAAGGATCGCTGGCATTCCCACGAGAGCACAGAGAATCAAAACCGAGACCGTACCCACTACGAGCAATCCCCCCACAGGACCGGCGCTCTTTGCTATCACCAGCGAAAGAAGGAGCCAGCCCAAACTCAACAGACCCATAAAAAAACTCGCCAGCGGTCGCTGCTGCAAGACTCGAGCCGTGAGTTCCACTCGCGTTCTGAGCAAAGCTGTGACCAAGAACGACCAACCGACCAAAAAGACCGCT
>CAZVVF010000310.1:0-5534 GCA_964630575.1 uncultured Burkholderiales bacterium
GGATAGCTTGCGCTCGCTGCTCGAGAACACAACACAAGCCCTCCTGGCTAATGGCGGCCGGTTGGAGTTTTAGGAGCATGCCGCGCATGTCGTTGAGACTTGAGCGCGCCAAATCCAGTGCATAGTCCAGGGCCTTCCTGGTTCGTGCTGGATTCGTTTCGTAGTGCTCGAGGGCTGCATTCAATCCCAGGCCGATTCCGTAGAGACCCTGGGAGACGGAGTCGTGAAGCTCTCGGGAGATTCGATGCCGTTCCTCCTCGGCTGCGGCCTCGGCTTTGCGTTCGGCTTGTCGTTTGGCTTCGTCGGCCACTTTTAGGGCTGTGATATCAACGGCAACGCTCAGAACCGTAGGCTGTCCGTCAAAGTAGAAGGGGACTCGCGCTGTTTGCACGCTCAGCCGATGTCCGTCACTGCGGGTGAAATCCTCCTCCTGATGCTGGCTGAGGCGTCCTTCTCTCAGTATTCGCCTGTCTGTAGCCAACATAGTCTGGCTCTCGGATGAGTTCGGATGAACCTCCGCGAGTTGTCGACCCAGGAGGTCTTGGACTGTGAGGCCGTATGCCGCTGCCATGGCCTCGTTGGCGAGAAGGAAGACTCCATTTTTGTTGCGGGCCGAAATCATGTGAGGGACGAGATCGATGACCTCCCGAAGTCGATGACGTTCCAATTCAAGTTCGCTGGCCGCAAGCTTGCGCTCGGTTTGATCGCGAATCACGGCCGTAAAGCGACGGGACCCTCCCACAAAAAAGTGATTGATCGAGACGAGAATTCGAAAGGTCTCACCACTCTTTCGATGGGTCGAAAGCTCTGTGTCATAAGCCTGACCGCTCTCGATGTAGCGTTGGAGATGAAAGAGGTGCTCGTCTCGGTCTTGCTCTGGAATCAAGAGGAATATGTGTTGACCTAGAACCTCGTCTTGTTCATAGCCATAGGTTCTCTGAGCAGCGCGATTAAAGCTACGAATCTTGAGCTCTTCGTCGAAGGTCACGATCGGATCAACGACTGTATCCAGGATGGTCTGGGATGTATCGAGAGCTTCTCGCAACGCTCGCTGGGAGCTGAAGTTGGTCATGACCAGCCCTGCCAATTGAGCCAGTTCGGTGACCATCAAAACATCGGCGTTGTGGGGCCGTCTGGCGTCGGTGTGATAAGCCGCGAAGGTACCCAGAAGCTCTCTCTGCGGGGAGAGGATAGGCTCAGACCAACAAGCTCGTAAGCCCACGGATTCGGCCAGCGGACGGAATCCTTCCCAGCGGGGATCGAGTTGGATATCGGTCGTGATTTGGCGAGTTCGGTAATAGGCCGCAGAGCCGCAGGTCCCTACCTGAGGCCCTATCTCAAGACCATCCATAGCTTCTAGGTATGAGGCCGGTAAACTGGGAGCCGAACCCGTGCGCAACACGCCAGCGCTCACCTTCATAATGGCGCCAAGGATCTCTGGATTGGCAGCTTCTGCTGCTTGCACCAGGTAGCTGAGAACTTCAGACTCCGAGGCTCCTGCGAGCATAGCCTCAAAGGCTCGGGTGCGGTATTCTTGACAATCGGAAAGAGCTTTGCGCGTGGAGATATCCACCATGGTTCCCAAATACCCGGTAACAGAAGATTGGGAATCTCGCGAGGCGGTAACCTCGCACCGAAGCCAGCTTATTTTGCCATCTGCTCGCTTGAAACGAAATTCCAAAGACAAGACGTGAGTCTCAGTCGTCACTCGGTTCCACTCAGAGACGACGCGTTCACGGTCATCGGGATGAACCGCATTCTGCCAGCCCTCGCCTCGGGCTTGTTCGGGACTGAGGCCGGAGAACTCGCACCATCGGCGGTTGACATGCTGATAGTGGCCCTTTGTGTCGGCGCAAAAAGCCCCCACTGGGAGAGATTCTATGAGTTGCTCCAACGCAGTCATGCCCTCTGCATGACTTCCGCCTGCCTCTGAGGCATCCCCTCCGCCTAAAGTAGTAGACCCTTCGAGGGACAGCAATTCCAGCTAAGGCGTCGTTCCTGGGCCATCTAGAGGGTCTATAATCGGCAGAGAGAGGAAGGCTGAAGTGAGCAAAACAATCGTGGTCCCGCTAGACGGTACAGTGACATCGGAACGGATCGTCCCCTACGCGGTCGCGTTGGCGCGAATGGGTTCTGAGCTACTCTTGGTGAGAGTTCCGGTCATTCCGCAGCCAGTTTTAGAGAATCCTCTGGTGGATGATGCCTATCGAGAGAAATACAAGGCCAGAGTTCAGGTCGGTATTCTGAGCTATCTCGATGAGTGGCGAGAGCGTTTAGAAGCACAGGGCTGCAAAGTGCGAACTCGTCTGATCGATGGTGATCCTGTTGAGCAGATCGCGGCTCTGACTAAGTCGGAGAAGGCCTCAGCTGTTTTGTTGTGTACCCAGACCCGCTCGGAGATAGGGCGAGAGTCGGCCTTTGCCAAGGGAATTTGTCGGGCCGTTGAATGTCCAACCTTGCTCTTGTCGTTGCCAACTCAGACAGAGGCGACGGCGTCTTGCTTTTCGAGATAGGGGGTCAACTTCTCTTTGAGATTCAGCTTGGCCCGGTGAATTCTGGACTTGACTGCGGGTATTGAGAGATTCAGGGCCTCTGCGATCTCATCATAGGCTAGGCCTTGAAAGCGTTGCAGAATGACAGCTTCTCGCTGTTGTTCCGGTAGGGACTCGACAGCCTCTCGGACCACAGCAGACAGTTCCAGGCGAGAGACTTGCTCTTCAGCTGAACCAGTAGGGTCGACCAACTCACGAGCGGGCATATCTCCACCATTCTGACTCTTCCTGGTGGCATCGAGTGAGGTCGTCTGGCGACGTTGAGCTTTGGCCCGGTAGTTGCGACATAGGTTTAGTGTCACCTTATAGAGATAGGTAAAGAACTTCGCTTTTGCCTCGAAGCGCCCCGAAGCACGATAGATTCTCAGAAAGACCTCCTGGGCCAGATCGCCTGCAATCTCTCGATTTCCTGTGAAGCGGTAGACGAGGTTCACGACGGTTTTTTCGTGCCTTAGCATGAGTGTATTGAAAGCTTCATCGTCGCCTGCTTTGACTCGCGCCATGAGTTGAAGGTCGACATCGTTGGCGTAGCGCGGTGGAAGGGCTTCCACCTTCCTGACATCGCTTTTTCCAACTGCGAAACCCTCTCCTTGAGCTTGGGCTACTGCCAGCATTACTCCACCTCCATCCATAGTCACGACCGATTACCAGTCTCCGTTGCAAGATTTCTTCTCTTCCAGTGTAGTGCAATCTTGTCTCAGTTCTTGTGAATTTATTATAAATTTTGTCGCGGAGGCTTGCGGGACAAGCTCTGACAAAACGAGATTATCAATGCTCATCCATCACAGATCTGATGTTGTCTTCGGTTGATTTTGGTTTCTTGGCACGGCTACGATGGCAGGAGATGGTTTGTTCTGGTTCAAGAGCGCTGAATCAGAGCGTTGGGCCCAGGGGCCTTACCTGCTCGACCCGAACTCACTCATGAACCATCCAGCCACACATAAAGTTTTTGTCGCGTTGCAACATCTCATCCCAAGACGACTGGTGACTCATCTCGCCGCCCGATTAGCGGCGAGCCGAACCCCCTGGCTCAAGAGCCTTTTGATATCGTCTTTTATCCGGCGCTTCAAGGTCGACATGAGCGAAGCGCTCTACCCTTCGCCGGAGGACTATTCTTGCTTCAATGAGTTTTTTACTCGGCCGCTCAAGGCAGGTGCGAGGCCCTTGGGAGATTCGTCTCGGGCTGTGCTGTGTCCGGCTGACGGGGCTATCAGCGAGATGGGGTCTATCTATGAAGGTCGTCTCTATCAAGCCAAGGGCCGTGACTATACCGCCCTCGACCTGCTAGGTGGCGATCCGAGCCTGGCCGACCATTTTCTTGATGGGAGCTTTGCTACGGTCTATCTCTCCCCCAAGGATTACCATCGTGTGCACATGCCTCTAGCGGGAACGCTCGAGCGCACGCAGTACATCCCCGGCGATTTCTTTTCCGTCAATCGAGCGACCGCCAACCATTTGCCTCAACTCTTTGCTAGAAACGAACGGATGGTAACCGTTTTTGATACCGACCTGGGCAAGGTGGCCTTGGTGTTGGTGGGCGCTCTGATCGTTGCTGGTATCGATACGGTTTGGGGTGGCGGACCGCAGGACGGTGATTCTTGTCTCGATATGAGGGGAGCCGAGGTGAGCCTCCAGGCTGGGGAAGAGATGGGTCGTTTCTATCTAGGCTCAACGGCCATTCTTCTGTTTGAGAAGGACCGCGTTGAGTGGGACTCATCTCTTCGGTCTGGTAGTTCGGTGAGAATGGGCCAGGAACTAGGGATGAAAGCCACTCTTTAGCCGTTTCTCCGATCAAGTTTGTTGGTCAAAAGGAGTCGCTTGATTATTCTAGTCCGGGAAGAGATATGGCTAAGTTGGTGGGACGATCTTGCTTGAGGTTGTCTGGCAGAGGGAACGCCTGCCGCTAAACTCTACGCTGCCCTTGGGTTCTATGCTTTGAACCAGAGAGAGGGTGAGGCAGCGCTCACCAAACTCCTGGGAGATACCAGCAAGGTCAAATTTCAAAATGGCTGTTTGGTGTTCGAACAGCAAGTCGATCAACTGGCGGCGCAGCTTTTGTCCGAGGACCCAAACACACTCTCGGTGCGAGCGTTCTTGCCTTAGCAGGCGGGAGTCTCTCCATACGAAGGAGCCTCTGTTTGGAGTCACTCACGCCGGGAAACGGATAGGGTGGTTGCCCCGGACAAGCAAGCTTCGGCTCCTCTCTCGCTTCATCAAAAAAAGCCAGGCTCCGAAGAGCCTGGCTTTCTCGCTTGTGTCTTAGATTCTAGAACTACGGAATGTTGCAGAACCCAGGCACAGCGTCGACGATATTGCCGCTTCCGGTGATCGTAGCCGGGGCGGTAAAGGTGTTCACGGTCTTGAGTTCGTCGCCAAAGGTGGGGCCTGCCACCGTCGAGCCGAAACGCTCAATCGTGATGCTTCCTGCACCGCTTTCCTCAAAGTCCATATCAGTGTCCACGACGTTGTCGGTGATGTCCAGGCAGAAGCTCGAGTCTCCAATATCGACTCGGATGCTACTGAGTGAGCTACCGGTGAGTGTGTTATTCCGAATGGCGATATTCATGTCATTCGTGTTACCACCGTCGTCTACATCGATAGCGTCTCCACCGCTTCCGGTAATGGTGTTGCCGGTGACGATATAGGTGGCGTTTAGTGAATCGGTCCTAACTTGTATCCCGTCCTGTGATGTATCGGTAATCGTGTTCCCAGAAAGAGTCATCGTGCCGTTGTTGGCCTCGATCCAGAAGGCGTCGCTATCTGCTGCGACAGCGCTGTTGTTGGTGATGCTGCCGGTCAAGGTTGCTCCCGCATCGCAGGCAAAATCCAGAGCACTACCGTCAACGTTGGTGAAGTTGTTGTTATCACAGGTGATGGTACACTGAGCCGTACCCTCGACGTCTATTTCCACTCCGTCGTCAAACGATAGGCCAGAGCCAGCAGTTGGGCTAGTGATGATGTTTCCGCTAAAGACGACGTTCA
>CAZVVF010000311.1:0-5534 GCA_964630575.1 uncultured Burkholderiales bacterium
GACCACTTCAGGCCCAGAGAGAATGGAGTCAAAAGAGTGGTTTCTTGTGGCTCGCTGACCTCTGGGGGGAAATCGCGACGCAGCTGGGCCGCTATCAAACTCGGGCTGCCGGTTTTGCACTCGACCACTATTGTGAGCTGTTGCTGGAATGGTGGACCAGAACAAGAGCTGTAGAGAAGGGCTCGGCAGAGGTTCTCTTGGGCTTGGGAGAATCTCCAGAAACGGCTCTGGACCAGATCGCTTTGACCTGTCTGGGGGTGCGTGTCGATCGAGACAAGGCGCGAACTCGAGTCAAGGTCTACCTCGCTGACCCCATTTCGGGAGTGGTTTTGGTGCTGCCCAAGGAGTTCTCCAAGAGTCTCTCGGGAGCAGAACTCTCGCGCCGTCAGGTCGCCAACAATTTGCCTTTGGGGAGGCTCGCTAGGGGGCGGATGGTCACAGAGGCGGCCCGTAGGCGGGCTAATCGGGAACTCATCATAGGGCGCAGCGGTATCGGTAAGACCTCGGTGATCGAGGACTCTGGAGATTGGGATAAACGTTTCCACGGACCCTTGCTGGTCAAGGATTTTGCCGCTCTTGGGAAAGAGTTGGAGGAGCGAGAGCCGACTTTGTTTCGCTCTCGGGTTTTGGCCGATGACATTCGTATCTTGAGCTTGGGTCGGGTTGGCTCAAAGGTCTATTCTCCAGGGAGTCAGACCTTGCGCTGCCAGCTTTTTGACCCTTTGGGTCGAGAGTGCACCCTGGCTCTGACTCACCGCCGAGGTGAACCTGGGGCGCTCGCTTGTGTGGCTGAATCACTCGGTGACTCCACTCGCTTTGTTGCGGGTTTTGCCAAGCTCGTCCGTGGCAAGCTCGAGCTGGAGCCGCTCAGTCTGGTGGACAGCGGAGTTCGAAGTCTCGCTCTTGCGGTGCCTGGGCAAGGGCTCGAGGGGCTCTCTTGGTCCGGGGAGTCAGCCGAAGGCAACACTCTAGGACGAACCTGGGGTCTGCTGCAAAAGGCAGCCCACGATGGCTTGAAATTTGTCGACCAAAGCTGGATAGAGGACTGTGCCTCAACCGCTCGACAGTTGAGGCGAGAAGGGCTGGGTCGATCGGCCGAGCAGTTGGATCGACTCTCCTGCGATCGTTCACCCCATTCTTGGTGGCGAGTGGCGCTTCGGGTTTGGCTTTTGAGGACGAGGAACTGGAGCTGAAGCCTGGCTGCGGTACACCGTCAATACTTTACTGCTGAGTCTTTGAGGGTTACGGGAAAATTCTGAGAATCGTCGAAGTTCGTCTGGTGGCGTTGTGCTGCATCCAGATTGGGGGGACGACAATGTCCGCAAGAACTTCACAGAGAGGCTCCTGTTTTAATACGCTAGGAGCCGTTGTTATTGGTATCGCTATGATGCTCTTCGGTCTCAGGGAGGGCGTCGAACTCTTTCAGAATCGAGCGCCTGTGGAAATGACGTTGTCCGAATACGTCAAGAGTTCGCACCCGGGGAAGTTCGTGAGACTCAGTGGATGCCAAGTCGCGCTTATCGAATGCGTTTACGAATTTGAAGAGGGCAAAGAGCAAGAGGTCGACGCTGTCTATGTGCCTGTTATTCCCGAAGGTGGCGACCTGCCCGCTGCTGTGGTCGTGGAGACCCGTGACTACAATGCGTTCGTAGAGGGCGGACTAACAACGTCGGACTTCGAGGGCTACATGGAGACCCACCGAGAGACGTTGAACGAGGTTCGAACCTTCGAAGGTTGGGTGGAAACACCATCAGGTGTGGCCAGAGATAAGTTCGGTCAAGAAGTCAAGCCAGATTACGTCGTCCTCAACACTAGGCACCACAGGACTTGGGGATTTGTGGTGGTTATGGAAATTGTCGGTCTGATCGTTCTGATTATTGGTCTTTTGGGCTTTCGGAACAAGACTTAGGTCGGGACTCCCAGAGTTCTTTGAACGGTCCCTCTTGATCCATCAGGGCCTTGAAGCTACCGTACTGCACAATCTTGCCGTGAGACATAACGGCGATCGCGTCGCACCACACCACGGTATCGAGCTGATGAGCAATGAAGAGAACAGTCTCATTTTGGGTGGCTTCCCGCAGCACATCGGTGATCTCCATTTGGGTTTTGCGGTCGAGGGCACTGGTGGCCTCGTCGATGAGGTACAAACTCGCTTTTCGCAGTAGGGCTCTGCAGATGGACACTCTTTGGCGTTGTCCGGCCGAGAGGGTGAGGCCGCGGTCACCTACGGCTGTATCGAGTCCGGCTGGGAGTTCGTTGACCCAATCCCAAAGGCGTACTTTTTGGAGCACGGCTCTGAGTTGCTCCTGGGAGACGGGATGCTGAGAGCCGAAGCAGAGATTCTCTCGCAGGCTGCCGCTAAAGAGCATGGCATCCTGGCCAACCACGGCGAGTTGGCTTCGCACCGAGCGGTGACTAAACTGGCGAAGGTCTCGGCCATCGAGCAGTATAGAACCCTCTGGAACTTGGTAGTGGCAGCAGAGGAGTTCCACAAGTGTCGACTTGCCAGCGCCGCTCTCGCCCACGATAGCTGTGCTGGTACCGCGTCGAAGAGTCAAATTGAGGCCGTTGATCGCCTTGACCCCGTCGTTGTATTGAAACTCAAGGTTGTGGAACTGGAGTTGCTCTTTGAGTCCCATAAACTCCTCATGGCCTTGAGGGACCTGGTAGGTGAGGCCTTGCAAAAGGGTGGCGCAGAGTTCCTCGGCAGGCGGAAGCTTCTCTTCAAAGTCCAGGGCAACTTGTTGGTAGGTTCCGATCAGCGGAAGTGAGTTTTTGACCACAAAGAAGAACACGAGGTAGGTCAAAAGTTGCGATGGCTGCTCTAGGACCACTCGGGACATAAAGATAATGAGAATGGCGAGGCAAAAGAAGGAGAGGACTTCCCTCAGGCGTTCCACCGAACCTGTGAGCTTCCAACTCTCAACGCTGGCTTTGGCTATTCTCTCGTTGATTTGGCTGAGTTTCTCTTTGGCCTGATCTTCTTGGCAAGTGATGCGATAGAGGTCGAGATTAGAGAAGACTCGATGGGCCTCGGGATAGAGCGAGCCTGTCAATTGACTGATCACGCCTGTCCGCTTGCTGGCGCGTCTCATTTCCCACTGTAGGATTCCATAGACGATCGGGATCAAGGCCAGTAGGGCCAGGGTCAAGGGCCAGGAGATCAGGACCAGAAGAGTCAGATGAGTGAGCAGCAGAACGCTGTTGAGGACAAGTCTCTGCACTCCCAAAAAGAGCTGGATTAGGGCGTGCCTTTTTTCCAAGAGTTCCCAAATTTGGGCCTGACTGTTGGCCTGAAAAAAGCCCTTGCCAAAATCCAAATAACAACCGAAAAAGAAGTCGGCAAGCTTGGCCGACCATCTGCTGTATGTTCTGGCGTCGAAGATGTGCAGAGCGTAGCTGAGACTCGATTTGGCTAAGCCTGCCAGCAAGAGCAGGGCTATGAGGATGAGAAAGTACTGATCGGGATCGAGGCTGGGCCATTGGCGAACCACGAGTTCTGGGGTCTCGGCTCCCCCCAGTGAAGAGAGCAGTGGAATAAGGAGAAGGAGATTGGCCGCATCGAGCAGGGCGATGGCCACAGTAAGACCCGCCGGAATGACAAAGTCCCACGTTTTGAAGCCTATGATCCTGCTGAACCCCTGGCTCCAAACACCGCTGCGAAATCGCTTCAAGGCTCTCCCAAGGCTGAGCCCCGTTGAGGCCTCTGGGCTCAAGAGACCGCCTCGCTTGGAGTCGGAAACGATCCCGCCGAAAGGTTGGGATGAAGAGGCGAGTTCAGCAAGAGCGTTCCGCGCAGTGGGGGGGGCACAACGACGCCGTTGAGAGTTTGATTCATAGAGTCTGGACCCACATCCCCTTCTTTCGAGAGTTGAGCCTGCCTTTATGAGTTGGGCAAAACCCCCTGCTTTTGTGACTCTTGCCATCTTTGTGAGAGAGCTTATTAAGAAAGACTTTCGCGGCGCTTTTGGGAACTCAGATGACACTCGAAGGAACGGAGTCTTGCGATGAACTTAATTTTGCTAGAGTCGGAGAGTTGGCGCTTGTGGCTGAACCCAGCCATAGGCGTGCAATGGCAAGCGGGGCAGTTGAAACGAGGGCCTGACTGGCTCGACGTCTTTCCTGACTGTCGGCCACTCTCACAGACGCTGCCTCGGGCCGGTCAAGACGAGCAGGCCCCGCTGCAGGCGGGCTGTTTTCACATGTTGCCCTACAGCAATCGGATCAGGGACGGTCGATTCGAGTTTGAGGGTCGAGCTTACCAACTCGAAGAAGCGGCGAAACACGCCATCCACGGGGCGCTGCGCAAGCGACCTTGGCGAGTGTTGAGTCGATCGGCTCAAACCTTGGAGTGCCAATACTGCACCTCACAAGATGGTGAGGTGAACTGGCCCTGGCCGATTCAGGCTAGGATTCGCTACGAACTTCAGGGGCGACGAATCTACAGCGAGATGGTCTTGACCAATCGGGGAACATCCTCGATGCCTGCGGGTATGGGCTGGCATCCCTATTTCGTTCGGGAACTCGATGGCTCTTCGCCCACACTGACCCTACCTGTGACTGGAGTTTATCCCGATAAAGACGGCGACTGCTTACCACAGGGTGGGCCCGTGGACCTAGCCGATTCGCTGGACTTTCGACAGGCCAAACAGCTCCGGGCCAAACCAGGGATCGATTGCTGCTTGGCAGGCTTTGCTGGTGCTGTTCGCTTGGAGTGGGTTGAGGCCGAGGTCTTATTGAGCCTAGAAGCCAGTGCCAACTGCTCCCATCTTGTGCTCTACAATCCGGACAAACCTCACTTCGCTGTGGAGCCTGTGAGTCACGCCAATGACGGTTTTAACCTTCGTACGCGAGGCATCGATTCGGGAGTTCAGATTCTAGAGCCAGGCCAATCGATGACGGCTTGGATGAGTCTCGAGAAGAGAGAAGTGCCGGCTCCTTAGGCATGATCGGTGCGACCGTTGGGGGCTGGAGAGGGCATTTTTCTTTGCCCGGCCAATCGGTTTTGTATGGAAAAGAACACGACAGCGGTGGCTTGGACGGCCTTCCTAGGCCCGGAGAAAAGCGAACCCTATTTTTTGGAACTTCTTCGATTCGTAGCGGATCGTCGCCGGAGTGCCGAGGTTTATCCGCCTGCCAACCAGGTCTTCAATGCGATCCGTCTATGCACGCTGGAAAACCTCAAAGTGGTGATTGTGGGTCAGGACCCCTACCACGGTCCAGGCCAAGCCCACGGATTGAGTTTCTCGGTGCAGCACGGCACGGCGCCTCCCCCCTCGCTTTTGAATATCTTTAAGGAGTTGCAAAGCGATCTTTCGGTTCCACCGGCTCAGCACGGATGTCTCGAATCCTGGGCTCGCCAAGGGGTGTTGATGCTCAACAGCGTGCTGACCGTTGAGCGCTCCAAGCCTCAATCCCACGCCAACCGAGGCTGGGAGCGTTTTACCGACAAGGTGATCGAGACGGTCAATCACCAGTGTCGCGGTGTGGTCTTTTTGCTGTGGGGCAGCGCGGCCCAAAAGAAAGGGCGCCAG
>CAZVVF010000312.1:0-5520 GCA_964630575.1 uncultured Burkholderiales bacterium
AGGCGCTTGGCGGCGCGGATGGCGGAGGGGCTGCGCCCGGCGATCTCGGTGGCGGCAAGATTGTGAGCTTGAGCGAGAGTGGTGGAGAGGAACGAAAGGCTCGTTGCCAAGTTCTCGCGCTCTTTCTGTTTGGCCACAAAGGTCTCGACCTCGCGGTTGCGCCGCAGGCGTGTCGCTAAGCATTCCCAGCAACCGGTTGTTCCGGGTACGAACACCGGACCGAGCCAGGCAACGATCCCTTTGGGTTTGTACAGCATCCAGGGCTTGTTCGTGCTCAACTGCTCCTTGTTGAGCGCGCTCAAACTGGGGTTCAGGTAGTCGTCAGCGACCACAACCGTGAGGTCTTCGCCGCTCTGAACGAGATCGATCCCGAGAGAGAGCAGCGCACTCTGCAAGCCTTCGGTGTCGGTCTTTCCGACTCGTTTCAATCGAACCGAACTCGCCTTCAGGGACTCTAGGGCCGCGTTGGGGTTCAGCTCCTGGGAACTCCAGAAGGCAGCCCCGCTCTCATCGTCGAGTCCATCGCTCTCGCACAACAGACCCTGCTTCTCCAGTCGAGACAAACAGTAGTAGGCCTCTGGGGCTTTGAGTTGACCGGCCAATCGGTCAACGATCTGGTCACTGGTGAGACCTTCCTTGAGGAGGGGAGCGATGAGGGAGTATTGCTTTCCGCGCAACACCCGATGGCCTCGCTCGTGAACCAGAAAAACGAGGTCTGGGGGTATGACCTCCACCTGAAAATGGGGAAGGAATTGCGGTTTTTCCATCATGAGGCCTGTGGTTAGGGAACCCTTCGTTCCAGCCCTGCCGGAGCCGACTCTAGCTGCCGCGAATCGGCTGACAGCAGGAAGATTGCTTCCACCCGAGGACCTTATGAAAGGACCTAAGAAGGGGCAACGACATTGGCCATTTACCGCAAAGAGGCGCTCGAACATCTCGATTCGCCCGAACAACTCGACACTATGATGCGGGTGACCTCACCTCGACGTTGGACCGCCCTCGTGGGCCTGTGTCTGCTGATCGTCCTCTCCTTAGGGTGGGCCGTCTGGGGGCGCGTGCCGATACTGGTCTCGGGAACCGGTGTTGTGACCTCCGAGGGTGGGTCTCGCGATGTCTACGCCACCAGTCAGGGGCAACTGCAGAGCTTTCATCTCCGGGCCGGTGACAAAGTCACCACCGGTCAAGTGGTAGGGAGCATCGGTCCTTATGATGGTGGACCTGCGAAAGAGATCTTGAGTCCTGGCAGCGGACAAGTTGTAGAAATTTTTGCTGACGTCTGGTCCCCCGTTGACCCCACCGTTCCCCTCTACAAATTGCTCGACACAGAGAGTCCCCTCAGCGTCGTCCTTTTCCTCACGCCGTCTGATGGCGCCGAGGTGAGGCCTGGGATGGAGGTGCAGCTGTATCCGAAGATCGCCGGTCAGAGCGAGTATGGTCACATTTTGGGGAAGGTGGAAGAGGTGGCCCATCAACCCTGGAGCACGGCTGGTCTCACTCACCTTCTCAACAACACGAGCGAGGTCAACTATCTCACCGAAAACAGTCTCCTGTTACCGCTGAAGGTGAGCCTACAAAAGAGCGCCGGGGGCTACCGCTGGTCAGGCTCCAAGTCGGTTAAGCGGCCCGAGCTCTACGCCGGCTTGATCTGCACGGCCAAGATCGTGGTGGATACCAGAGCGCCGATCTCTTTGATACTCGGTTCCCATTGATGGAGAGGCCGACGACCATAAGAAAGCGAGTCCAGACTCCTACTGTTCTGCAGATGGAGGCCGTGGAGTGCGGAGCGGCGGCACTCGCCATCATTCTCGGATACCACGGCCGCTATGTGCCCCTCGAAGAGTTGAGGGTCAAATGCGGCGTTTCGCGGGACGGGAGCAAGGCCAGCAATGTGCTCAAAGCGGCTCGCTCCTTTGGTCTAGAATCAGACGGATTCAAATCCGGTATCAAGGATCTCGACAAGGTGACACTCCCGGTTGTGATCTATTGGAATTTCAACCACTTCCTGGTCCTGGAGGGGTACGACCGCGAACGCTTTTATCTCAACGACCCGGCCAGTGGTCCCCGATCGGTTTCCGCAGAGGAGTTCAACAAAGCTTTCACGGGCGTGGTTCTGACCTTTAAACCGGGGCCCGGGTTTCAGGCGGGTGGCTCCAAGCCGAGTCTCGTAGGGGCTCTGAAGAGTCGCCTCGTCGGGGAAGGGAACGCTCTGTGGTTTCTGGTCCTCACTGGGTTGGCCCTGATCGTTCCGGGCTTGGTTACTCCCACGTTTTCACGACTTTTTGTCGACGATTTTCTCATGAAGAGGATGGACAGTTGGCTCTATCCTCTGCTCATCGGTATGGCCCTGACCGCGTTTTTGCAGGCTTGCCTTTCGAGTCTCCAACAGAGCATTTTGTTGCGTTTGGAGACAAAGCTTGCCGTCTGCGGCTCCAGTCGCTTCTTTCGCCACGTTCTGCGCTTACCTGTGCAGTACTACTCTCAACGCTTCAGCGGAGATATTGCCAGTCGAGTCTCCATCAACGATAGGGTGGCACAACTCTTATCTGGTCGGCTGGCGCAGTCGTTCCTCCATTTGGTGATGATCGTGTTCTACGCGGCGATGATGTTTTACTACAGTGTGCCTCTCACTCTGGTGGGCATGATCGGTGCTGCTTTGAACCTGGCCGCTCTGCGCTGGGTTTCGCGCCGTCGAACGGACCAGAATCGATGACTCCAGCAAGAGTCCGGAAAGCTCATAGGGGCCTCCATCAATGGGCTGCGCATGATAGAGAGCATCAAGAGTTCGGGAGCCGAGTCCGACTTCTTTTCTCGCTGGGCCGGTCACCAGGCAAAGGTGATCGATGCCAATCAAAAGCTCGGTCTCTACAGCCAGGTCTTGTCAGTGGTTCCGGGACTGATCTCCGGCTTGAGCACGGCCTTTGTTCTGGGCATCGGTGGATTGCAAGTGATGGAGGGAAGTCTGACGATTGGAACTCTAGTCGCTTTTCAGGGTCTTCTGGGGAGCTTTTTGGGGCCTGTGACTTCCATGGTGAAGCTGGGTGGAGTCCTGCAAACCGTGGAGGGGGACATGACGCGACTCGACGATGTCCTGGCGAACCCCGTAGACCCGGAGACGGAAAGGGTTGTTGAGGACGCTGAGCCTCGTCCTTTGGCCGGACAGTTGGAACTCAAGAACGTTTCTTTTGGATACAACCCCTTGGAGCCACCCCTCATCGAGAACCTCTCTATCACTCTCAAGCCGGGTAGCCGGGTGGCCTTGGTGGGACACTCGGGAAGTGGGCGTTCCAGTGTGGCGCGATTGGTCTGCGGGTTGTATCGGCCCTGGGAGGGTGAGATTCTCTTCGATTCTCAACCGCGCGACGAGGTCCCCAGGAGGACGCTCAACGACTGGATGGCCTCGGTGGACCAAGAGATCTACCTCTTCGAGGGAACGGTCATGGACAATCTCACATTGTGGGACAGCACTATCCCTGCTGAACACGTCGTCCAGGCTGCCAAGGACGCCTGTATTCACGATCGTATCACCTCTCGACCGGGGGGATATCGCAGTCGTGTGGAGGAGGGGGGAGCGAACTTCAGTGGTGGAGAGCGTCAGCGCCTAGAGCTCGCTCGCGCGTTGGCTGGAAACCCAAGCCTCTTGGTTCTCGACGAAGCGACGAGCGCCCTCGATCCCGTTACGGAATTGGAAGTGGACCAGAATTTGCGCCGACGCGGCTGCACTTGTCTGCTCATCGCTCACCGCCTCAGCACGATTCGGGACTGTGATGAAATACTGGTGCTCGATGCCGGACGGGTGGTCGCTCGGGGGACTCACGACGACCTGGTGAAAGAGGATGGAATCTACCGAGAGTTGATGGCCTCCCAATGATTGACAAGCAGAGCGTTGAAGCGCTGTTGGCCGATTTTCCGGTGCTCGCTATAGGCCGAGACTCGGTAGCTCCCAAAGAGGGGGAACTGTGGGTGGTTCTGCAAGGCAGCGTGGACCTGGTGATAGCACCTACTGCCGAGGGAGCACCTCCTCAGGCTCGATACTTCGTGTTGTCCCGAGGAGTGGGGCAGGCCTACCTTGGCAGAGGCGATGTTGAAGGCAAGGGATTGCTCGCTGTGTCCCCGGGTGGTGCTACAGTGGCCCGCTTGGAACTCAAGGACCTAGCCGAGGAGCATCTCCCCTTTCTTGAGGAGTGGATCTTCGCCTTTCAGTCCGCTGCCTCTCTGGGCTTGAGTCCAGAGGGCCGGGTTCGCCGAGTGAGCTCGGTCAAGCCGATCAAGGCTCCTGTTGGCGGGCGTATGACGGCAGGGTCCGAGCCGGTGATCTGGATCCCCCACAGTGAAGGCTGTTGGGATCTCGAGGATGCGACGAACACTCGGCATCAAGAGAGCGATTTCTTTCCTCTCTCGCGCAGCGTTTGGCTCACCGCTCGCGTTCCGTCTCAGTTTCAGCCACTATCCACTCTCGAGTGGGCCAGGCAGGAGACGAAACTCCAGGACCTGGCAAACTTCCAGGGTGTTTGCCTGGAGCGACTCGTGAGCTTTCAGGAGCGAGAGCTCGATCGCCATCTCGGTCGACTGCAAGAGAAGAACCAGGGTCTTCAACGGGAGATGGGAGAGGCTCTGCACGGCCTTTCCGCGGTCTTGGAGGACCACCGTGCGGAATCAGCCTACTCTGCGACCGATGCTCTGGATCAGGCCTTTGAAAGGGTGGGGCAGGCTCTCGGGGTTCCCATTCGTTCGGGGGCCAAGGTCCAGGCCGAGGCCACTCTCTCGGCGCAGGTTCAGGCCGTCTCTCGGGCGAGTCTTATCAGAGTTCGCACCGTCCGGCTCCGAGATGATTGGTGGCGCGGCGGTGGAAATCCCATGATCGGAGTCCTGCTGGGCAGCGGAACTCCCGTTGCTCTCCTGAGCGGTTCTGCAGGTTTGTATAGCTACTGGGACCCCGATCGCAAGATGACGGTTTCCGTAGACGAGACAGTGGCAAAAGCTCTTGAGCCCGATGCCTTTTCCTTCTACAGAACGTTTCCAGCTCGGGCGCTTCGACTGTTTGATATCATTGAGTTCAGCCTTTTTCGCTCAGGGCCGGATCTGGTCACGACCCTTGTTGTGCTTCTGGCCGCGGCCGCTCTTTCAACCCTGATGCCCATTCTCACCGGGGTGCTCTTCGGTACCATCATTCCGCAGTCGATGCCGCACCAACTGCTACCCTTCGTACTGGCCTTGGTGGTGAGCGCCTTGGCCTCGGCCTGCTTTGATGTCACTCGGAGTCTGGCCATGCTGCGCTTTCAAGGGCGCTCTATGGGAACTCTGGAAGCGGCGGTCTGGGACCGCTTGATCCACCTTCCCATCTCCTTTTTCCGAAAGTACAGCGCCGGGAACTTGGCCAATCGGGCTCAAGCTTTGACCTCCATTTTGCAGCTTCTCACGGGACTTACGGCGGGTGCTTTGATGGGAGGAGTTGTGTCTTTGGCCAATTTCGCTCTGCTTTTTCACTTCGATCCGAGGTTGGCCTTTACCGCCACGGCTCTG
>CAZVVF010000313.1:0-5510 GCA_964630575.1 uncultured Burkholderiales bacterium
CCTTTCACCCGTACCCTGGACCTGGCCTCAGTGATCGAGAAGGTCGTGGGCCGTCCGCCTTCGAGCAGAAAGTTTGGAGCGCGACCCAAGCACCCTGCGACCCGCTGTTTTCAGGCCTTGCGCATCGCTGTGAACGATGAACTCGGCGAGTTGCGAACGGGCCTGGAGAACTCTCTGGCCACGGCCAAGTCTGGCGCACGAGTCGCCGTCGTTTCTTACCATTCCCTGGAAGACCGGATGGTGAAGAACTTCTTCCTAGACAAGGCTGGACGCTGTCACTGTCCCCGCCATCAACCGGTCTGCACCTGCGGGGCGAAGGCTGAGATCAAAATTTTGACGAGAAAACCGGTCAAGCCGAGTGTTGAAGAGGTCGAGGAGAATCGCCGAGCGCGCTCCTCGTTGTTGAGAGTCGTCGAGAAGCTTTAATGAAATTGCGGAATCAGGGAGTTTGAGTTGAGTAATCGTTACGCTACAGAGAATGATTTGCCGAAAAAGACCAGCGGAGGCTCGAAGGGTATCTGGACCCTTCCATTCTTCGCCTTTTGTGGAGTTGCGTTTTTGTTGCTGGCTTATTTATGCCAGTCTGCTCAGTTGGTGCGCATTCAGTATGAAGTGCTCGCCCAGCGTCAGGAAGTGAAGCGACTAGAGGCTGTGAAGGCCGACTTGGAGCTTTCGGTCCAAGAGCTGACCTCGCTCGAACGGGTCGAGAAGGTGGCCGTTGGGCGCTTGAAGATGATCGCGCCTGAAGAGCGTCACGTGATTGAAGTGGTTTGGAGTAAGGAGATCCCAGAGGTAGAGACCTCTGAGATCGCTGCGGTATCTGAGTAGAGCTAAGGGCCTGATTGATGAAAAGTACGACGAAAACAAATAGAGGCCGGGTCATAACTCTATTCTGGCTGTTTGCTGGCTTTGCCGGCTTGCTGAGTGGGCGCCTGGTCAAGCTTCAGTACGTGGACCACGACTACTACCTCAAGCGTGCCGATGCTCAGCATTTGGGGGAAGCGGAGCTTCCCGCGCTGCGGGGTGAGATTCGAGACCGCAACAACGTCGTGCTGGCGACCTCGATCGCTCGTTGGTCTGTCGCTGTCAATCCCGAGGAGGTCCAATCCGGAGGGGAGATCGATAAGGCCGTAGAGGTTCTCTCGAAGAGTCTTCATAGACCCGCCAAAGAGGTGAGGTCCGTTCTTGAACGGCCTGGCACATTCGGCTGGATCTCCCGGAAAGTCAAGGACGACGAAGCGACCGCTGTTCGCGAAGCCGGCATCAAAGGCGTCTTTTTGGTAAGAGAGCCAACGCCGGGTAAGCGCTACTATCCCAAAGGGAACTTGGCCTCCCACCTCCTGGGAGCGACCGGTGTTGATGACCAGGGCTTGGACGGTATGGAATCGTCCTACGAGCAACACCTCAGCGGCACTCCCGGTATCCTTCGTGCTTTTATGGATCGGGACGGCTGGGCGACGCTGGAGCATCCAACGGCCTTGATAAAGCCTGCTGAGCCCGGACACAACGTCATTCTCACCATCGACGAAACGATTCAGTATGTGGCGCAGCGTGAGTTGGCCCGGACGGTCAAAGAGTATCACGCCACCGGTGGTATCGTGATGGTGATGGATGCTCGCAACGGCGAGATCTTGGCGATGGCCATCAATCCCGATTTCCCGGCTAAGGACTTTGCCAATGTGAAGCCTGAGATTCGCCGCAATCGGAGTGTCACGGACCCCTATGAACCGGGCTCGACCTTTAAAGTTTTTCTGGCGGCGGCAGCCATCGATTCGGGTGTCACCCCGACCCAGACGTTTCGTTCTGGCGGGATCATGAGTGTTGGTGGTTGGACTATTCACAACGCCAATGACGGTCTCTACGCTGGAGCGATGGAGACTCTCAAAGAGATCATCGCCTACAGCTTCAACGTCGGAACCGCCTCGGTGGCTCTGCATATCGGTAAGGACGCCTACTACGAACATCTCTTGAAGTTCGGTTTCGGCGGTAGACCCGGTATCGACCTAGTGGGGGAGAGTGGGGGGATTCTCGCCGATGCCAAGGATTGGGCTCCTATCAACACGGCTACCATCAGTTTCGGTCAAGGGGTTGCCGTGACACCGGTTCAACTGATCTCTGGAATGCAATCGGTGGTCAACGGTGGTGTGCGTATGAAGCCTCGCGTGGTCAAAGCGATTACCGACCACGAAGGAAACATCGTCGAGCGCTTTGAGCCCGAAGTGCTGGGTCAGACCATTAGCCCTGAGTCCTCTCGCAAAATGCTCGAGATTCTGGAGAATGTTTGCGAGAACGGAACAGGCAAGCGGGCTCGGATCCCTGGCTATCGAGTGGGTGGAAAGACCGGTACCGCGCAGCTCGTCGAGAACGGCGTGTATGCTCCCGGTGACTACATCGCATCCTTCTTGGGTGTAGCCCCCATCGACGACCCACGAATCGTGGTCTTGGTCAAGATTGAAAAGCCGCATCCCTATTGGGGCGGTCTGGTTGCAGGCCCTGTGTTTAAACGAGTGGCTGAGCCGGCACTGTGGAAGCTCGGTGTCAAGCCTGACCCCAAATTACTCAAGAAAGATCTTTCAGATAACGGACACTAGTCAATGGAACGGTACGGAGGGAAGAGACAATGAAAGAGATAGATATCGAGGCCTTTGTTAGGAAGTTTGCCGGCCCTAAGGCCATGCCGCAAGCGCGAAAGAAGCCAGCCGCACAAATTATGATGGCGCCCAAGCCACATTGCTTTGGGCCGCGACTCGACGCCGGTCGCGGCGGAAAGAAGCGATGGCTAACCATGATTGATCGTCACCCCGACATCAATATGTACAGACCGAGCATGCCGGACTATTAGTCCTGTAGCTTACTGAGTTGACCTACACTTGTGGGGTCGTTCTAAAAAAAGTATTCCGCTGCGCTAAGACATCCGCGTAGTGAGTGACTCTCGCACCTTGGATCCTCTCTTCGGAGAGGGTCCTTTTTCAATTTATGGAACGCTTCCCGGGCTCCACTGGAGTTGCGATGGAAACCACCATGATATCATCTGCCTGCGCCGAAGCGAATTCTGAAGATTATTTTGACCTCGAGTCAGCCTACGCGTGGGCTGACCAGATCGTGGCGGTATTTCCTCAATTCGATTCCGAGAGATTTGTCCGTCTAGCCGGTCGGGGCTTGAGCAGTTTGAAGCTGGAACAGCGAGTTCAGCGCTTTGCGCGGGCCTTGAGGGAAACACTGCCAGGGGATGTTCCAACCGCACTGGCTCTGTTGGTGGAGAGTCTACCCGAGCCCTATGAGCCTTGCGATATCCCGGATGACGCCTGGCTCCAGTGGCCTATGAGCGAGTTTATCGCACTCTATGGCCTGGATTTCCTGGAAGACTCGATGGATGCGATGGCCGCCTTGACTGAGGTCTTAGGTGCGGAATTCGCTCTACGCCCTTTTTTGGAGCAACGGCCTCAAGAGAGCTTTGAGTATCTCTACGCTAGGACCGGTGACCCGTGCCCACAAGTGAGAAGGTGGTGCAGCGAAGGCACAAGGCCGAGGCTGCCAAAGGCCAAAATCCTAGCTTCCTTGGTGAAGGACCCAACCCCGATCTGGCCTATCCTAGAGGCGCTCAAGGACGATCCCGACCCCTGTGTGCGTCGCTCTGTTGCCGACAATCTCCACGATATCTCAAGGGATCACCCCGATTTGGTGGCCGAGAAGGCTCAAGATTGGTTGGCGGAGGCCGGTGAGGAGCGTCGCTGGATCGTTCGCCACGCTCTTCGCTCCTTAGTGCAGTCGGGTCACCCGAAGGCACTGGCGATCCAGGGCTTCTTCCCTCCGCCCGAGGAGCTTGTTGTAGAACTTTTAGTCTCGCCGCGCACACTTGTGATCGGTGAGAGCGTAAAGCTCACGGCAAGACTTCACAACCAGGGGGACCAGGAGTTGGCTCTTCAGGTGGATTTTGTTCTCCACTTCACGGAGTCGCAGAGGGCGCGATCGGGAACTGTTTTCAAGTGCAAGCCTCTCCGACTCGCCCCTTCTGCGAGGGTGGCTCTCAGCAAGGTGTACCCCATGCTCGAAAAGGGGAACCGAACGCTCCAATGCGGTCGTTACACGGTTGAGGCTCAGGTCAACGGGGTGAAGGTAGGCCAGGCCGGATTCACCCTGTTGTAGACGACGGGAATAAAAATCGAGAATAAATGGAATAAATTTCAAATTAAAGGAGGATTCTGCTTTTTTGAACATAATTCAACACTACGGCCAAACTGGTCGGCCCTAGACCGAGAATTCGGTCAGTGGATTGGACGGAGGAACTAGGAATTGAAGCTGGCGCACCTTTTGAAGAGTGAGGCCGTGAGGCCGTACGAAGTCGTTACGGCCCCGGGTGATGAACCGAGGCTCGAGGCGATCGAGGTTACTGGAGTCGCGTTCGATTCCCGAAGGGTACGACCGGGCTATCTGTTCGTCTGTATTCCTGGTTTCCAGAGTGACGGTCACGACTTTGCTGCTCAGGCGGTGGATGCTGGAGCGGTGGCGCTCATTGTAGAGCGGGAAATCCCGGACCTCGGTACCGGCGTTGTTCAGATAAAAGTGGATGACGCGCGACGTCGACTGGGCCATCTGGCCGCAAGGTTCTTCGAGTATCCGGCCTCGCGATTAGCCACAGTGGGCATTACCGGAACGAACGGAAAGACGTCCGCCGCCTTCCTCTGTGAGACGGTGCTGCGCTTGGCTGACCAGGCACCTGGTCTCATCGGGACCATCCGGGCTAAGGTCGGTGAAGAAGAGCGTTCCGTGCAAAACACCACACCGGAGGCTTCGGACCTCCAAGAGCTGCTCGCCGACATGGTCTCGGCTGGCAACCAATCGGTCGTGATGGAGGTCTCCTCTCACGCCTTGGCTCTCCACCGGGTTGCGGGAATCCCCTTTGACGTAGCCGTTTTTACCAACCTTTCCCAAGACCATTTGGACTTTCACTCCACGATGGATGAATATTTTGAAGTCAAGAAACTTCTCTTTAAGGGACTCGGCCAGGATTGGAGTCGTCCGGCGCCACCCTACGCGATCATCAACTATGATGACCCTCGGGCCGCCAATTTGCTGACTGAGCTCAAGGTTCCCTATATCACCTACGGATTCAAGGAGGGCGCTCATATCCGAGCGACAGACCTCGAGTTCGGTCCGGAGGGCTCACGGTTTACGGTGAAGACACCGGTCGGCGACGCACGCGCCATTCTTCGGTTGGCAGGCTCCTTTAATGTGTCGAACGCGCTGGCTGCTATCGGTGTGGGCTTAGCCCGACGAATCGAACTCGATGAGATCGTCACCTCGCTCTCGACGCTCGATGGAATTCCTGGTCGCTTCGAGCTGGTTCGAGAAGGCCAAGACTTCACCGTCCTGGTCGACTATGCCCACACGCCGGACGGCTTGGAGAACGTTCTCAAGGCGGCCCGAGATGTTACGGCGGGCCGACTCATTTCGGTCTTCGGCTGTGGTGGAGACCGAGACGTTTCCAAGCGAAGCCTGATGGGTGAAGT
>CAZVVF010000314.1:0-5505 GCA_964630575.1 uncultured Burkholderiales bacterium
TACATCGGTGTGGAACTCGCTATGCCCGCTATTCCCGGCATGGAACCTCCTATCAAGGCCGTCTGTGTGGCGCCCCAGGGGATGGAAGAGGGGACGTCGCTGGCCGTACCGGACCAAGAGTTTGGTCTGGTCGTGGGAGAGCCCGTTCAATTTCCCTTTCTAGGGAGTACAGAGAAGACTGAAGACGAGGCCGGTTCCATCCACGAAGAGTGGGAGGAGGAAGGGCTGGAGCAGCTCGCTGCCATAGGTGCGACCTTGGGTGGTGATGAGGACACGGACCACGAAGCGGGAAGTTCGGTTCCCGTGCGACTGGAGAAGGTGGCCACAGAACTGGGGACCTTAGAACTGTACTGCGTAGAGAAAGACGGACCGGGGCGTTGGAAACTCGAATTCAACGTGCGCACGGAAGAAGAATGAGTCGACAAGTTGTTGGCATCGATCTAGGAACCTCCAACACCGCGATCGCTCGTTTTGTCCCTCGGGGCAATGCCCTTGAGATCGTACCCATAACTCAGAGGATCTCGGCCACCGAAGTAGGGGCAAGACCCCTGCTTCCGTCCTTTCTCTATCTGCCTGGTGAGTATGAACTGCCGGCCGAGTCAACCTCGCTTCCGTGGGACGCCGAGCGCCGCTATCTGGTAGGGGAGTTCGCTCGTTACCAGGGGGCTCGCGTTCCGGGCCGCTGTGTGGTGTCGGCCAAGTCCTGGTTGGCTCATCGCTCGGTGGATCCGACCGATCCTGTATTGCCTTGGGAGCGGGCCTCTGATCTCGACCCCGTCTCAGCCGTCGGCACCATCACGCGCTATCTTGAGCACATCATTGAGGCTTGGAACGATACCTATCCCGATGAGTCGCTCCAGTCCAGCGAAGTGGTTCTGACCATCCCTGCGAGTTTTGATGACCTAGCACGAAAGCTCACCGCCGGGGCTGCGGCCTCCGTGGGTTTACCGGTTCGTCTCTTGGAGGAACCTCAAGCGGCCTTCTACTCCTGGCTCTGGCATCACCGCAAGGATTGGAAGAAGAAGATCACTCCAGGCGATGTTGTCCTGATTTGTGATATCGGTGGTGGTACCACCGACTTTACCCTCATCCGTTACCGAGACGACGGCGAACTCGAACGAGTGGCTGTGGGGGACCACCTCATGCTCGGTGGCGACAACCTGGACATCTCCTTAGCCTATATGGTAGAACCGCGCCTGCCCGAGAAGCTGAACGGGTTGCAGTGGGGAGTCCTGCGGCAACAGTGCCGGGCTTGCAAGGAACTGTTGCTCTCTGAGGACGCGCCAAGCGAGGCCACGGTCACTGTTCCGGGTGCGGGTTCGAAGCTCTTTTCCGCGGCTCTCTCGACAGAGGTCACTCAAAAAGAGATCCTAGAGTTGGTCTTGGATGGCTTCTTTCCTCAAATCGACTACGAGGATGTGATCCTGAAGGGCAAGGTCCGAGGGCTCAAGGAGCTCGGGCTTCCCTTTGAGTCGGATCCGGCCATTCCAAAACACCTCAGCCGCTTCTTGCACGCGCACTCTGACCACTTCCCCTCCAAGGTTCTCTTCAACGGAGGGGCCTGCGGTTCTGCCGTGGTGCGAGAGCGAGTCGTTAGTATCCTCAATAAGTGGTCCCAGGAACTCGGACGCGATGAACCCGTGTTGGAGTTGGACAATCCAGAGGCGCATTTGGCAGTGGCCAGAGGAGCGGCGTGGTATGGGCACCAGCGTCAGTCTTCTGGTCTGGTTGTTGAGGGTGGTACGGCGCGTTCCTACTACCTGGGTCTGGCTGACCGCAAGGCGGTGTGCGTGATTCCTAGTTCTGCCCGAGAGGGGCAGACCGTGGAACTTGAGGAGCCGAAGCTGAAACTGCGGGTGGGTCAACCGGTGGCCTTTCCGCTCTTTAGTTCCTCAAAACGGCCCAAAGACATCGCTGGCGAAGTCATCACCACCGAAGACCTCTCGCCGCTGCCCACCCTGCAAACAGAGATCGCCGAGAGCAACAGAGCCGCTGCCGCCAAAGCCCCCAGCAAAGGGCGTGAGATACCGGTCACTCTGGCCTGCGAGGTGACTCCGGTGGGGACTCTCGACATCCACTTCCAGTCGCAAGCTCACAACGAGTATCGCCTGGAGTTTTCCGTTCGTGATGGGGCCGCTGGTTCGGCCTCGGCCGACCTCGCGCGCAAAGAGGTCGAAGAGTCGAGAGCCTTGATTTTGGCCACCTTCAAAGCCAAGCCCAAACAGCTCAAGCAGATGGCCTGGCGCCCCAAGAGTATGCTCTTGGGACTCGAGGAGTCGATGGGAGCCCCCCGCGATGAGTGGGCACCCGTGGTCCTGCGCACCTTTTGGGACACCTACTGGAGCGTCGAGTCTCGCCGAGGCGTGTCTCCTGAGTATGAAGCCTCCTGGCTCAACGGCCTGGGTTTCTGTTTGCGCCCTGGCTTCGGTTTGCCGCTCGACGAATGGCGCGTTTTGCAACTGGAAAAGCTGCTCGACCTGTGGCTTCAGTTTCCTCGCGAGGAAGCCGTGAAGGCCCAGTTCTACATCCTCTGGAGGAGAGTTGCCGCCGGCCTGAGGCGCTCTATCCAGGACCGAGTTTGGAGCCAGATCCACCCCCATTTCTTGCCTGGTCGCAAGCACATCAAAACTCGTAACAAGGGGAATCCCAGCCGAGAGGATTCCAAGGAGATGCTGCGCGCGGCGGTCTCTCTCGAACGCATCGATGTAGGAGAGAAGATAGCCCTGGCTGAGACCATCCTGTCGGGCTTTAGTGGCCAGAGGGAAGAGTTGTGGTTGCTGGCCAGACTCGGTGCGCGCACCCCCTTGGACTCCAAGGCGCTCAAGCAGGTCATTCCTTCCGAGGCCATGGAGCCGATCCTGGAAGCTGTGCTGCAAAGTTCCTGGAGATCGAGTTCGTTCGGAACCCAAGCTTTGGTCAACCTGGCACAAAAGTGTGGCGATCCGGATCGGGATCTCGAGGCCTCACTTTTTGCCAAGGTAGAGGACGCGCTGAAGCTCGCCAATGTTGAGGCTGATGTTCTGGCTCGACTCCGCGGTGAAGCGTCTCGCAGTCAAGCCGAGACCGCTGCCCTGTATGGAGATTCTCTGCCTCTCGGACTGCGCTTGGCCGACTGATCCTGCGCCTCATCGGTGTCGTTCACCGAAGGCTCTCGGATCGGCGGAAAAACAAAAAAAGCATACAAGAATGTCTTCTTGCTGCCCTCTTATCTGTACCTTGTCACGTCTAGCCACCTGTCGCGACACCCACCGACTCCCGTAGTTCGGCACTCCATTGAGCTACTGCTCAGGTACAATTAGATTATGGCCAATTTTTCCTGAGAACATGTGAAGTTCATGTTAACAGCGCGACGATTGGGCTGGGACCGGTTGGGCTAAGCTTGGGCCAGGGTCTGAGCGACCGCTTCTTCGAAGCGCTGGGCCAGTCTCTCGATGGTGTGGTGCTCTCGGATGAAGGCTTGGCCGCGAGAACCCATGGCGAGCCGTTCTGCCTCACTGAGGTCGGCCATCTTCAGCAGGGCCTCAGCGAGCTCTCGTGGGGATTCCGGGGTGATGGTGAGCCCCGCGCCGGATTCGGCAATGGGGTTGTTGCCAGCCTCGCAGCAGAACAAAACGGGTCTGCCAGAGGCCAGATAGTCGAACAGCTTGTTGGAGCTAATGCCCCACTTAAAAACGGGGCTCGGCGGCAAGTGAAAAATCAAAACATCGCAGGACCCGAGGGTGTCTGACACTTGAGTTTTGGGTATCGCAGGTTCCAGGTAAACCTGTTTCAGGTCCATCTCCTCTATGAGCTGAGCCAAGGCCTCGCGTCGGGGTCCCTGGCCCTTGAGGACGATGTGGATGTCTCGCTCTTGCTGCTCCAGAATGGCGCCTGCTTGAATCAGGGTTTCCAGGGCGTAGCCGTCGCCTAAGGTGCCGAGGTACATGGAGCGAAGGGGAGTGTTGGACCCCGAGCGTTCAACGATCTCCATCGCTGTTCCGTTGGGCACCCAGAAGATCTTCTCTGCAGGACAGCCCAAAGCTTGGATGTGTTCTACGGATTTGGGCAAGAGGGTGATCACCCCGCTGGAATGACGGTAGAGGAATCTCTCGATCCAGCCAAAGACGATCACTCCAGGGTGACGGGGGGATATACCGAGATCGACCAAGGCCGATGGCCAGATGTCCCGGATCTCGGTCATGGCGGGAATCTTCCACCAGCGGCCGAGACACCAAGTGGCCAAGGGAGCCAAGAGGTGAACGGAGGAACCCACGATGATGTCAGGTCTGGGAACTGTGTTTCGGGTGGCGAAGAGCGCTGCGAACAAGAAGCTGAAAAAGAAGCTCACCATGTTGAGGGCTCTCTTGATGCCGTTGCCGTAGTAAGGGCTCGTCTTGAGCCAAACCCAGCGCACACCGTTGTGCTCTTCGACGATCGGTTGCCAGTACGACTGCTCTCTGACTTCCTCTCCGCTCCCGTGATTGCGGCTGGTGGCGAACACGGTGACGTCGTGGCCTTTCTTGACCAGCTCGGAGGCGATGTCGTAGTGACGAGTTCCGCCTCCTTGCGAGGGGAGGATGGCATATTGGTTGACCAGCCAGAGCTTCATCGCATTTTGTTCGGGTCGTGGGGAGGGGCTCCTGTTGGAACGGGGTCCCCCCATCCCGGGCAGAGCAGGCCCACCTCTGGAAAACTTTCGGGGATCGGTCTGGATTCTTTGCCCTGTGCGGTATAGGATACCCAAGTGAAAAGTAGAAAATTTAGTCAGCGGCTCTTTCTGGCCGTGGAATTGCCTCGGTTTGCGCGCGAGCACTTGGTCCAAGGGAGAAAGCTCTGGAGAAAACAGATGGATGCCGACTTTCGTTGGGTTCCTCCGCTCAATCTCCATCTCACTCTTCGTTTTCTCGGTGAGTTGGAAGTGGCCAAGAGCAAGGCTTTGAGCAAGTCCTTGGATGCCCTGGGTCAGGCCACCTCACCCTTTCAGTTGAGTCTGGGAAAGATCTATGCCTTCCCCTCAGCCCAGGAGGCCAAAGGTCTGAGTTTAGAAGTGGAGCCCAGTTCGGAGCTCTCAGAGCTCCTGAAATCCATAGAGGGCCATTGCAAAAGGCTTCAGATTCCCAGGGACAAGAAGCCTTTCCAGAGCCAGATCACCCTGGCCCGCAGCGCCGAACCCCAGATCGTGGCCCCACTCAAGGCACCAAAGGATCTTCGAGGTTTTATGGTTCGGAACTTCACTCTTTTTGAGGGCCGCTTGGCCCAGAACGGTCCAACCTACCACGCCTTGCGAAAATTTGATCTCCGAAAAGCGCTAGAGTCGTAGCCAATGGTCTGGTCGGTTCTGGGCATAGGGACGCTTCTCAATACCACTCAAGGGGCCCAAACCTGGAAGGATTCGGGTTGCAGTCCGGCTGTGGCCCACGCCTATTCGAACTTCAACGCGATGCAGACCAGGCATCTCCAAGAGCGTCGAGAGTTGGAGGAGCAACTGCGCCAGCGGTTCGCCGCCTTCAAAGAGAGCTTCTTCGC
>CAZVVF010000315.1:0-5501 GCA_964630575.1 uncultured Burkholderiales bacterium
AAAGAGATCATCTCGGAAGCGGTCGTTCCAAACCGCGTCAAAGCCCATCCCTTTTCGCTCAAAGCTACCATCCCAGCGAGATTGGTCCAAGCTGGTCGCCACCATCGGGTCGCCAGAGAAATCCTCGGCCACCGTGAAGTTCCCGGGCCGAACCAGTTCCAGGCCACGCTGAATTTGGCGCAGGGCTTCCTGTCCAGCGTTGCGCTGATGGTCGTCTCCAGTGTTGTGCAACACTTGAGTAAAATCGAATCGGATGCCGTCAAAGCCGTATTCGGTGAGTTGAGAGGCTGCGTGGTCGGTGAAGTACTGCTTGACGAATGGGTCGGCAAAGTCCGGCTTTCTTCCCCAGGGTGTTTCGTGAAAATTGCCGTCTTCCCAGCGAAAGAAGTCTGACTTGTCTCCCCCGATAGAGTTGAGGGGATTGTCGCCATCGGGCTTACCGGAGGTGTGGTTGTAGACCACATCGCTGTATACGTTCAGACCTTTGGAATGAGCCTTGTCCACGAACCATTTCAGGGCGTCCGTACCGTTTACAAAAACTTCTTCGTCGTCGGCCTGAGAAGAGTCGGCCGGCAACAGCCCTTCGGCTCGCGCTTGGCCCGCCGGAATCGAGAATCCATAACCATCGGCACCAGCGAAATAGTGATCAATGGTATAGCCCCAGTCCTTTTTCCCACCAAACTCCGAGGTCGGCATGAGTTCGATCGCGGTGGCTCCGATATCGAGGAAGTAGTCCAAGCGCTCATTCAGGTCTTCAAACGTCGCCTGAAGTGGATTCTCGGGTGAGGTGAGAAACGAGCCCACGTGAGCTTCGTAGATAACCTGTTTGGCCGGGTCGGACTCAATCCTTGGGGCATCGAAATGCTTGGCTTGATAGTCGTGGCTGGAGATCAAGGTTCGGCGGGCCGATCCCGGTGTCGCCGAAATCGTGTTTTCTTTTTCATTGTAGGGGGTTCGCTGCAACTCCGTGCGGCTCAACTTGCCATCACCATCGAGGTCAGCGACCAACTGCCCATCTTTCTTTCCGTGAAACTCGTACTTGAGACCTTGCAGGGCCCCAAAATTGTGGACGACTCCCATCCAGCCGCCGTCGCCGGTCTTCTCTTCCACCCGTCTGAGCGGGATAGAGCCATCGGCTGCGATCTCGTCGCTGGTGAGGTAGGGCTCGATGGAAGGGCTCTCAGCAAGTTGCCATCGCTTCAAGACCTCAAAGTCACGGCGGTCTTCAGGGCGAGCGTTCTCATAGCTGGTCAGTCCGGTCGAGCCGAGGCGCTGCTCGAGTTCCCGCTTGCTCAAGCGGCGGCCCTGATCATCCTTGAAAACGACCGACATCTCGTCGGAGGCGTGCTTTCCGTCAACACTGAAGCGGCCCATCTGCAAGTTGTCCGCGTAGTTCGGACCGCCCTTGCCGGAGTCGTCGTACCAACCGGTTTCAAAACCACCGATCGGGTCCACGAAGATGCGCTCTAGACCCTTCTGCTGCCCTACAAGCTTACGAGCGAAGGGGTCGATATAGCTCGTCTCGTCCCCCTCCTTGTCGATCTCTTTGAGCAGATAGGAGTAGCCGTCGAGTTCGGCTTTGGAGGAATCGAGTTGAACGGACCAATCGTTCTCCGCCCCTATCACTCCCTCTGGGTTGCGCCGCATGGGATGCTCGCCGACTTTCTTGCCGTCAGCGTCGAAGAGGAGAACTTTCATGTCTTGAGCCGAGGGAGACCAAGCCGTGATGCCCACCTTGTTGTCGACTTCCTGAAGTCCGTAGTGCTTGAGTTTGAGCGGTGCGAGTCGAGCCCTCTGAGGCTCCCCGTTCAGCGTCACCTTGGGGTCGTGCTCCGTGGTCGAGAGATAGCGCCCCTCGCCGTCGACTGCTCCCCACCAAAAATTGTTGCCGTTCTCGGGGCTCAGCTCAACCTGCCGTGTGAACACCCCGTCGTTGGCCTTGCGGTCGCCAGCTTTGCCATCATCGCGCATAGGCAACGTCTTGCCGTTGTTCCATTTGGGGTCAAAGAGCCCAGAGGCTGGGTCGAAGGACCCTTTGAGACGGACGCTATCGGGAGTCTGCAACGATCGAGTGTCCACCTCGAAGGTGACCTTGTCTTTTGCTGAAACGCGAGTTGGTGGGATTGTGAGAGGAGTG
Organism: uncultured Burkholderiales bacterium; assembly: GCA_964630575.1. Classification (GTDB taxonomy): domain Bacteria; phylum Vulcanimicrobiota; class Xenobia; order Xenobiales; family JADMJV01; genus JAEXNA01. The sequence continues at coordinate 2,138 of CAZVVF010000315.1, forward strand.
GATGGACGAAGCTTCATATGCATAACCTAAAGGAAGCGGCCCCGGAAGTGGTTAACTCCATGTTACAAGACCAGACAATGAGCGAGGTAGATGGTGTCGTCAAAGAAAGACGTCCAGACCGAAAAGGGCCGTTCCAAGGACCACAGAGACTTTCCCCGCCTTCACGTCGAAGCCAAGGTGCGCATCGCCAACAGCGCCGCCGAAGGATCCAGTGAGGACCAGCCAGCGATCATTTCCGATCTCTCTTTAGGGGGAGCTCGCCTCGCCACTCCGGCTGTCCTGCAAAAGGGAGCCGGCATTGGGGTCATTCCGTTTTCCGGACTTCTTAAGGACCACCCCCTTCACAGAGTTTTAGAATTCCAGGTCATGTGGGCCGGTGGCGCCCAGTCGAACGAAGACGGTCAGCCTGGGTGGCAAGAGTATGGGCTGGCCCACAAGGGCTCGGTTCTCGATGTCCTCAACTCTTGGCTCGGACACCTCCTGCTGCGCCGCAGAGCAGACGAGGAACTCCTGGATCAGCGACGCGAGCAGCGTCGGGTGACATTCAAGGATGGGAGCCAGTCGGTGCGGGCCAGGCTTAGCCACAACAGCGCTCTTTTCGACCTGAGGCTCCTGGACATTGCCCCTCGAGGCCTGCTGGCCCAGGGCGACACCGATGAAATCCCGGTGGGAGTCCACCTAGAGCTCAAATCGGGCTGGGATGACTCCAGCCTGGATCCTGATCATGATCAGCATCTCGCCTCGCTACTGGGCTGCGTCGTTGACGCTCACAGCCACAGTGGCTCAACTTTTTATCGTGTAGCCTTCGACCCTGAATCGGAGTTAGACGAGGAGAACCTCGTCAACTGGGCTCAGAGCGTCGGCGGAGAATTCGAACTTTAGTGCAACGGAACATTGTGGTATGAAATACATCTCAACAAGGGGAGACAGCAAGCCCCGAACCTTTAGCCAGGCAGTCCTCGAAGGACTCGCCGACGATGGCGGTTTGCTCGTCCCCGAAACCTTACCAAACCTTGAGGAACACTGGCCGAAATGGATCGGGTTAGCCTATCCGGATCTCGCCTACCAAGTGCTCCGTCCTCTCGCTCCAGACTTGAGCGAAGAGGCCCTACGCTCGTGTTGCCAGTCCGCCTACGGAGCCAACTACGGTGCTGAGGTCGCCCCCCTCACCAAGGTCGGCCCCTACAACCTGCTGGAGCTCATCCACGGGCCGACTCTGGCCTTCAAAGATGTCGCTCTGCAGCTCTTAGGGCGGCTTTTTGGCGTGATTTTGGAGGGACAGGGCGAGGAGCTCAACATCGTCGCGGCAACGTCCGGAGACACCGGGAGCGCGGCTATTCACGGACTGAAGAACGTGCCTCACGTGAAACTCTTCGTGACTCACCCCGCGGGCAAAATCGCCCCGCTCCAGAGAAGACAGATGACGACTGTCATCGACGACAGCGTCTTTAATGTGGCCGTCTCGGGAACCTTTGATGACTGCCAACGGATGGTCAAGGAGTTATCCCAAGACCTCGCCTTTAAGAAGCGCTACAAAATCGGTGCGGTCAATTCGATTAACTTCGCGCGAATTGCAGCCCAAGTGGTCTACTACTTTGCCGCCTACCTGCAGACCCCCGGTGCGGCCAGCAAAGTGCCAGCCGTCTTTGCCGTTCCGACCGGAAATTTCGGCAACATCCTAGCGGCCGAGTATGCGCGCCGAATGGGCCTGCCCATCGCCGGACTGGTCTTGGCCTCAAACGAAAACGATATTCTCCCGAAGTTCTTTCAGAGTGGGCGATACACCCGTGGGGCCTCCCGCTCCACTCACTCACCGGCCATGGACATTCAAGTCGCCAGCAATTTTGAGCGTTACCTCTATCTGCTGGCAGGTCAAGATGGGGCTAAGGTGCGTAGCCTGATGGAGGAGTTCGCCAACTCGGGAAGCCTCTCCAGCCGTGTCCCCGACCCTGAGTTGTGGCGGGCCTTCAGTTGTTCCAACGACGACACTCTGGCCACCGTCCAAAGCGTCTTAAAGAGCACCGGTCGCCTTCTAGACCCTCACACCGCCACCGCTTGGTGGGCCATGGACCAATGCCAGCATGAATTTGCTGCCGAGTACCCGAGAATAGTCGTCGCGACAGCCCATCCCGCCAAGTTTCCCGACATTCTTAGCCAGGCCGTGCCACCCGACACAGAAGGGCTCGAGCACCCATCGCTCGCGCAACTGGCGGCGCTGCCAGAAAGACTCTTCCAACTTTCAGCTGACACGGAGGGACTAAAGCGTTTCGTGTCCGAAGGGGTTCGTGAAGGTAGCGAGGGGGTATTCTTGGCTGCCGAAGAGAAAGCGGGGCGCCATGGATAGCCTAACCGCTCCGGCCCAGATTGAAGGCCTCGATGGTGTGTTGCCCCTCCTTGAGGAGGCGCGACACGAAGAAGCCCTACCGCTCATCGAAGATAGCCTCGCAAAGCAGCCCAATGTTGTACTCTGGAAGTACCTCAAGGCGTTGGTGATAGCTTGTCAAACCAGGGGACCGGAGTCTCTCGCTCTGTTGAGGGCGTGCTCTAGTTTAGAAGGTTTTGATTCCGGGTTCGGCCTGCCCGAAGGCGTCAATACCCTGTTGCGAGCGTCGGCGCTCAACCATCTCCAGTTCGAGACCTCCGTTGATCCCAACGACTCGGAACCTTGGGAGATCTTGGAAGAAGTCGCGCGGCTGTTTAAGAACCATGACTTTCTCTCTCGCTACGTCGTCAGTCGCTGGAAAGCCCATCCCGAGAGCGAGCGAGAGGTCGACCGCTTCCGAGAACACTTTCAGGATCTGGATCTCGACGAGAAGATCAAGCTGATCGAGGAAGTCATCGAGGCCCACCCCAACTCTTGTTTGCCGCGTGCTGTTCTGGGCTCAAAGATGCAAGAAAAGGGCAAGACTGCCCTCGCAATTCGACACCTCAAGAATGCTCAAGAGGCCAATCCGCAAGCCTGGCTACCCTCCTTTTACTTAGGGCAGGTCTTTCTCTCACAAAATCGATTTGAAGATGCCGAGGCCCGCTTCCAAGAAGCCATCAAACTCAAGGGTAGTAGCTCGGCCCGAATCTACTCGGCCATGGCGCAAGCGCAAAAGGGAACTTACCGGTTCGACGAAGCCGCCGAGACTCTCACCCAGTCCCTCAAGGAGTTTGAAACCGAATTCCAAGACTGGGACGAACTCCTCGAACTCGCCAAAGTTTCGGGTCTGCAGGAACGCCTTGAGACGATACTTTCAGGCGTTTGCGAGAATCACCCAACAGACGCCGAGTTGGCCAGCCGTGCCCTCGAGCTAAGTCTGAGTTGCCGCAACCCGCTGAACGCCCTCGATCGCGTCAAGGCCACTGGTATTGTGGAGAA
>CAZVVF010000316.1:0-5497 GCA_964630575.1 uncultured Burkholderiales bacterium
TGATCGGCCTGCTCTTGCAGCAATTTGGCGGCTTCTTCCGCGCGGGTCCGTTTGATCAGGGTCAGATTGCGAAGGTAGATAAAAAGCCCGGTCGACTGACCGATGATAAAAACAGGGTCTTGCTTGTGAATAGCATAGGTGAGCAAGCCTCCCGCACCAGCGATACTAAGAAACCAAAAGGAGACCGGTATCACACTCTTTTTGGCCCGCTCTGAAGCGATCCATTGGACCAGGAATCGGCCCAGAAAGAAACCCTGAAAAACGATTCCAAAAACGACCCATTGGGTTTCTGTCATAGCTCGTGTACCTCAAAGCGATTGTAGCGACTCTTCATCCACAAAAAGCCAACTAGGTCGGGGAGCGTGTCGCGAAGGCGTCGATGCCAGGTATATTTGGTCTCACCAGCCACCCTGGCCCGGTGCGAGACGGCCGTTTCGTCAACAACATAGCCAGCCATGCGGGCGAAAGCCGGCATAAAGCGATGGGCACCTTTGAAAAAATAGAGTTGGTCGGCGACTTCTGTTCTAAAGACCTTCAGCGTGCAGCCCGTGTCCGTGACTCCATCGTCGGTTATCTTGCGGCGAACAGAGTTGGCCAACTTCGAAATGTAGACCCGCCAAGCCGAGTCTTGCCGCTTGGCCCGAATCCCACAGACCATATCCGCCCCGTCCATTAAGGGCAGCAGCAGGGCTATGTCTCTGGGGTCGTTCTGTAGGTCCCCGTCTAGAGTGGCCACCTTGTCGTAGCGAGCACTCCGCATTCCAGCTTCCATCGCCGCTGATTGACCACTGTTGTAAGCGAAGGCCAGCACTCTGATGCGATCGGAAACGACCTCCTTGAGATACTCCTGACTCCCATCAGTGCTCCCGTCATCGACCAGGATCAGCTCCCACTCTAGGTCCAGAGAATCACCGGCCTCGGAGACTTCCTGAATCAGTTGTTCGAGATTCAATAACTCATTGTAGACGGGTACCACTATGGAGAGACCGGGCAGCCGTGTGAGCGTTGGGTCTTTCAATCGAAACACCTTATGCCCACTCCAACTATCTCGCCAAGTTGTCATCTCGTCTTCCATCGATCCGCTCCTCAATTTCTCACTCCAATGCAAAGCTTCATTCCCTGTGAAACACCTGCTCTATCCTTTCGGTTCCGGGCCTAAAACTTGCCTACCTCCCGAGGCGGAATCCCAGTTCGAAAAACGAAGGCCTGTGCTGATGCAATTCGTAGCTTTCAGCGACACTCACAACTACCATAATCGTCTCTCACTCCCAGACGGAGATGTTCTTCTGTTCGCTGGAGATATGTGTGGTTGGGGCCATCTCAAAGAGGTCGAAGACTTCGGCCGCTGGCTCAGCAAACAGCCTCACCCCTTCAAGATCGTGATCGCCGGTAATCACGACTGGCCCTTCCAACTCGAACCGAGCAAGGCCAGAGAGGCACTCGGTGAGGTCATCTACCTGGAGGACGAAGCGGTAGAGATTCAGGGAGTCACAATCTACGGCTCGCCGTGGCAACCCAAATTCTGCCGCTGGGCCTTCAACCTGCCCCGGGGCGAAAAACTGCGAGAGATCTGGTCCAAGATACCCAGCCACACCGATATCCTTCTCACCCACGGACCACCCTACGGCACGCTCGACCGCACCTTTGATCAGCGCCCGGTGGGATGCGAGGACCTAAGGGCCAGAGTAAAGCAACTGCCCAACCTCAAGGCCCACATTTTTGGCCATATCCACGAATCCTACGGAACACAAAATGCCGACGGATGTCAGTTTTACAACGCCAGTATCTGCGATCTCGGGCAGAGAAAAGCCGTGAACAAGCCCTGGACCTTCTCTCTTTAAGTGAGCCTCTCCACTCCGCGCCTTGCCGGCCCCTGGAGCGACTCTGGCCAGAGACTGTCTCTTAACAGGCTGCTGCCACACCCAGGGAGAACGCACGAGAATGCCACTACCTCTCATCCCGTTGGCCGGCTGGTTAGCCGCCTCAGCCGTGACCGGACTCGCCGCCTGGAAAAATTCCCGCAGTCAAAGACACAAACGCTGGAGAGAACTCCCCTTTCCCCCAGAGTGGGAAACCATCCTAAAAAAGAATGTCCTACTCTACAATCGTCTGCCAAACTGGCTCCAACTAGAGTTGCAAGGCCATATCCAGATCTTCCTCAAGGAAAAGCTCTTCGAGGGCTGCGGCGGGCAAACCATCACCGATGAAATTCGGGTTACAATCGCTGGTCTGGCTTGCCTTCTGCTTCTCAACAGACCGAGCACCCACTACCGGGATCTCACGACTATCTTGGTTTATCCTACAGCCTACTTTGTTGGGGACAAGCAACACGAAAACCGTGAGGTCCGCCTAGGCGAGTCTTGGATTCATGGAACGGTTGTGCTGTCTTGGTGTGATGTGACCAACACAGCCAAAGACCTCAAAGATGGAAGAAACCTTGTTCTGCACGAATTCGCTCATCAGCTTGACCAGGAGGATGGCAAGGGTGATGGAGTTCCAACCCTGGAGCTCGACTCTCAGTACATCACCTGGGCTCAAGTCCTCAGCAAAGAGTACGAAACCCTGGTCGAACGCACCCAGCGAGGCCGCAAGACCTTACTCCGAGCCTATGGGGCGACCAATGCCGCTGAGTTTTTTGCTGTGGCCACCGAGGTCTTCTTTGAGCGACCCAAGGAGATGAACGAAAAGCACCCTGAGCTCTACCGTGAACTCAAGCAGTTCTATCGGCTCGATCCGCTCAACTGGAAGAAGCTCTGAGTCTCTCTCGTCTCCCCCTCTTTAAAAAATAGTACACATATACCACAAAACAGTGGTTTAGACTTGAAATATCAACTCTCGAATGGCAGGACTTTTCAAATCTTAGGTTCGGCTCTCGAACAAGTTGCCAACTCCATTTTCTCTGGGAAAAAACTTTTCAACAGATTCTCTTTTTTTCTGTGGAAAACTTTGTGGAAAGGGCTGTGAAAACTCTATAAAAAGGCCATCAAACCCTTTACATACAAAGCTTCAGCAAGTTTTGCACAGACCGGGAAAACCTCTTTGACAAAAGCATCAATGCGCGTTAATCTAAGGTTGTTCCGGTCACGGAAATCGCCCCGATGAGCGTCAGAATCGGTTGGTCTCACACCCATATGGGAAGCATAAAGTGTGAGGGGTTGGCTCGACACCCACAGTAGTATTACTGTACTAGTTTTCTAGTCCTGTAGTCCAGACGAGTCCCGTACTTTTCCGCGGTTTACTGGAAGAGAAGGTCTGTGAAACAACCTCGGTTCTCGCGAGAGAAGTGAGTCGCAGGGGGTAACCCCTAGTCGACACCGGGCCACTGTGAGCAGATGGTCTGTAAGGCCGCTTCGGCGACCCGTACAAAGCAGAATACGGCTGACTCGATGCCGTGTTATCTCACCATAACGAAAGAGTCAGGGCTCGCTTCCCCAATGCGAACGAGTGTCGGCTCGTCTCAACCGCACGCGCTTGTGACCGAGCAAAACGGAGCTGTATAAGCTCCTTCCGAGTGGACCTGGTTTCGACCAGTAAGCGAGGAGGAGTGCGCCGTAGCCTCTATGCGGAGGCCGTAAAGTATACAGGGTTGTGCGGAGACCATACCTCACACACTCTGCTCTTCATCTTCGGGTGTGGAGCTGGACTCAGAGTCTTTCGTTCAGCGTGGGTGAAGACTCGCTTCGGGCAACCGTTGTGAGGCACCGATACGAAAGATGGTGGTCTGAGACTCCCCGCAGGGTAGGCTGCTGGGAATCGGGATTGTCAGCACCCGACCGGTTCGCCGGGAAAATGACAAAGGTCTCACTCAACCTAGAGAGTGACCGCGCCGTGGGGGAGACCCGGTAGTCGAGGCATCGACTTCAAGCGATGAGGCGTGAGCTCAGAGCTAGGGAATTGTTCTCCTGTATTTCGGGTACGAAAGAACAGCGTCTCGATTGGCCTTGCTTAGGCAGGATGATGACAGACAGGGGTTGCTCCCATTCGCCTCGGCGAAGAAAAGCAGATGGTTGTCCGCCTACAGTTTCGGCTGTGAAAGGACTCGCCTCACGCAACGGGGTCACTCCGGTGAACTCGAGAGCGTGAAGCACGTCTTCCAGAGACTTCTGGTCTTCGGCAGACACCCGCTCTCCTTCATTCCGCTTCGGCGGAGGGTGAAGCCCTGCTGGTAGGTCCAGAGCTTCGGCTCCACGGCTGACGGTGGGTGATCATTGACCACTTCGGTGGACTCTGAGAACTAGCTTCGTCCGGTATCTTCGGATGCCAAAGAGCAACGTTCGTCTAGGGCTTACTTCGGTAGGCAGTAGAGGGACATCCTCAAACAGAGGAATCTTCGGATTCGCTGGATGAGTCAGTCCTTCTCTCTGGGGCTTCGGCACCATAGAGACAGACTAGGGTTCGCTCCCCTCCCGCGTTGGCGGGAAACGAGCATTGGACTGTCCTCCAACAACTTCGGTTGAAAATGGACCGCTGCAATCGACAACGGACGCTTCGGTGACCCGCGACGAGCGTGGCAACTCGTCGGGACTTGGCTTCGGCCGAGACCAGACGATGCTCTCTGGCCACTTCGGTGACCGAGAGAGCAAACAGAGTCATCCAACTGCTGTGGTGTCCACAACACTCAAAGAGGGTGAGACTAGTCTTGGTGGAGGAACCTATCTAGACTTGAGGTCTCTGCGAAGGGACTCTCGCATCCTTGTTTCTGCGTGGCTGCTTTCTTCGGAAAGTAGGGAAACCTGGAAACAAAAAGACGTAACCCTTGTGGTTGCGTCTTTTTTCGTTTTCCGTAAAAGTGGCCGAAACTCAATTTTCCTTACAGGGAAAACGTCGTGCGTTTCCAACCTTGTGTCCATGCTTACCCTCACCAACGCCAGTAAACTTCTCGGTAGCCGAGCCCTCTTTTATGAAGCCAGCTTCCAAGCCAATCCAGGTGACCGCATAGGTCTCGTGGGACCGAACGGGTCCGGAAAAACAACGCTCTTTCGAATCATCAACAAAGAGGAGGGCCTAGACGAGGGTGAGGTGGGACTCCCCAGCAAAACCGTTGTGGGATATTTCTCCCAGAGCGTGGCCGAAATGGGTGGCAGTTCCCCCATCGACGAAGTTCTGATCGCAGCCGGATTCAAGGCCCTCAGAGAAGAGCTCACCGAACTCGAAGCCAAGCTCTGCGAAGATCTCGATGAAGACGAAATGGTCAAGGTCTTGGAAAAGTACGGAGACGTTCAGGCCAAATTCGACGCCGCCGGTGGCTACGAGCTAGAAACCCGAGCCGAGATCGTGCTCACCGGGCTCGGGATCGCTCCAGACGATCAGAAGATGCCGCTGGAGTCCTTCAGTGGTGGATGGAAAATGCGAGTGGCTCTAGCCTGCGTGCTGGTCCGCCAGCCTGACCTCTTGCTCATGGACGAGCCTACCAACCACCTCGACCTAGAGTCCATCATGTGGCTAGAAGAGTGGCTATCGGCCTATCCTGGGACCCTTATTCTAACGAGCCACGACC
>CAZVVF010000317.1:0-5479 GCA_964630575.1 uncultured Burkholderiales bacterium
AGATCGACTACGCTCTGGGAAGCGCGAGCGAATTGGAGAGGGGAGCAGACGACCAATATCGTTTGAGCAAAATCACCGCCTCTGACGCAGAAGGACCGGGAACCAACAGCGTTCTGAGGCTACCGATTCACGATGTCATCAAATCTCCCCAGCTCGCACAGAAGATGGAGGACTCAGGGCTGACGACCCTTGCAGAAGTCTTGTCGCGGCCTCCCGGGTCCATCTACCGTACTCCGGGGATGAAACTAAAGCAATTTGAGCGTCTTAAGGCCGAGTTGCGGGACTTTAGCTGTACTCCCAGGGCGGAGCCTGTTCGAACTCAGATCGAGGCCTATCTGGAACACGGCAGGGCTCTGGCGGTTGAGCCGGAGGAGCCGTGCCTGCAACTCGGGGACAGTGGCAGGGCAATCTATGATGACGTCCAGGTAAAAATCGTGACCGCTGCCGACCGGTTGGTCGGTGAATTGACGACTTCAGGGATGTTCGCTCGAAGGGAGGAGCTAGAATGTGAGCGATACCCTGAGTTGGGTGAATTCGTCTATTCAGACGATCGCTTGACCGTCGTGTCTTGCTTTTGGGAGTTCATTGGGTTGAAGGGCTGGGGAGAGGATGTTCTGGTTGATTCGTTGAGTCACAACTGGCCTCTGATCAAGAGAAAACTCCGCGAGTTCTTAGAAGACGAACGGACGGATTCACTCTCGGAGGAGATTTTGCCAACGCTCATCCAAGTGGCCGAGCAAAAGCGGAGTCCTCAAATTGCTGGGCGACTCAAAGCCAGGCTGGGTGATACCGATCAGTCCTCTCTGTTGGAGCGCGCGCGAGATCGACTTTTGGATATAGGGAAGCCTCTTTTCTTTGGCTCAGTGTGTCGATTCCTTGCGGTTGACAAGGCTGACTATGACGCCTTTGGCAAGGCACTGGCGGAACATCCCGATTTTCAGCTCTACCCCTTCGCTGCCAACAAATGGTTGGGTCTCACGGAGTGGGGACAAGCTGCTCGAGAATCTGTCGTCCGTGAATGCTGGCCCTGGATTCGCATCGACTTGGAGGATGGCCAGTTGGGCAGCCTCCCGAACTACTCCGCGGAAGAATGGCAAGCTGTCGCAGCCGTTGCAGTGGAGCAGGGCAGCTCCGGATTGGTGCCTGAAGAGTTTCGAATTGAATCGACTGCTCCAGCCACTCAATCGGACTTGCTCGTTCATCAACAATTGTTCGAGAAAGGGGCTGGAGAGGAACTAGGCGACGTCGAGCCGCTCGTAGAGTCCAATGGATCAGAACTCATTCTCGACATTCTGAACCGGGCAACTAAGGCGAAGAAGCCATTCTCTGTAGCTGAACTTCAAGTCACTGAAGCAGAATACTCTCAACTCCAAAACTGGGCTCAGACGATGAGTGCCACAGAGCTTGGAGAGTGGTTCGAGAATGATCGTCAGAGAATGCGTGTCGCGGGCGATGCCTGGACCAAGGCTGAGATCTTTGGATTCTTCCTCCTGGTCTACCTTGCAGAAGTGGCGCGACGAAAAGCTGTAGAGGGAAATCTCTGGTCCAATCTTTCCGGCGCCTTTGGTGACCGAATCAGGAAAAGGCTTTTCGCCGGTTCGTATGCGCGCTCGTCTACGAGAGAATGGCTGGAGGAAGCGACAAAGAAGATTGGAGCACGCCACGCCTACGGCCAAGAAGGTACCCAGGACAGTTACATCACTATACTTCTTCAGGTTGGGTTTACCAGAAAAGGTATGGTCAGGTTGCCGATGTGGTTGAGCGAAGGAGTCAACAAACCGAGATCGATCGAACTTCTCTGTGCTGGGAACAACTCATTTTCTCGTATGTGGCACGAACTTCAGTCTTTCCGGAGAGGTCAGAGACCCCGCTCTGAAATGAGAGAGATACTGCAGGCCTGTCCATTTGTCATGGACTCTTGGGTGGAGCCCGTAATGGAGGCTGCTAAAGCTGTGAGGGGTTCACAGGGCTCGTTCTCCGTTCAGTCCGAGGCCTTCGAGGAGGAGTCTCCTTTGGACGGCCCGTTCTTGGAGTGGGAGGTTGGCGGTGCGCCGTCTCTTTCCGCGGTCATACAGACCGGGGCTCTCAATTTATGCGACTTTGGCTACTCCGTGGTAGTCAACGATGAACTAAGGGCACGTTTGATTCGAAACCAGAGTGGCGAGTATTCCGCTGAGCCTGACGCAAGGATTAGCTTGGAAGTCGGACTTGAAGAGTCATCGCTGGTCTTGGTAGGCGATGAATCGGACGACACTTTGGTTCTGTCTATTCGGCATTTTCCGGCGGACGCCGCATTCACGGCGTTCTCAATCAAGGATGGCCGAGTTACGGAGATCGAGGATCTTGCCTCCAATGACCCCGCTGTTCTCCTATGTCCTACCGACCATGCTGTGGACGGCAGACTGCAAGAGTATGAGCTTGAGCTCTTGGAAAAGAAGCTTGTTTATTTCGAAAAAGGGATCGAACTCTATGACTCGGTCTTTGATAGCGAAGAGTGCGAGTCACCTGAGGAAGAGTTTGCCACACTAGGGAACCTCACTGTAGGGTGCTTTGATCGCGGATTGCGGCTGGGCCAACCGTTTGAGATTTCTGTCCAGGGACTCCCAGTGGAAGCTGAGATAAAGTGGGCACGAGTCGGAGGAAAGAGCTTGGAGGTTCAGAGAGTACCTGGTGGGTTTCTACTCAAGAGCTTGCTCTCTCCGCAGATAGCTAAGCGGAGAATCCGAGTCGAACTCGCGATCTCTCTGAACGGCCAGACCCAGAAAGTCGAGCGTCGTACGACCCTCGATTTTCTCGGTGTCACCATGCTCGACGGTGGTCATTGGGTGGCCTGCAACAGTGAGGTGAGCCTGGCAAGTCAGGAGGCTGCTTCTAGGCCATTTCGCTTTATGATCGCTGACGGCTCATATGATCAGTGGGCGTTGATGGAGGGCGATGTCTTCAGTCGGCGGCCCGCGGCCAAGCCTGATGGTATTCAAAACCTCGGTGGCTTTGGGGCCCCCCTCTACTTGAGAAAGGGCCCATACAACATCCAGGGCGAGGGTCTATGTCTGGCTCGGCAAGTCGTGCATCGAGGACTTTTCAGCGGGTGTTTCGTGAGCGGCGAATCGGTACACTTTTGGCTGAATCGTGAGGTAAAGGCCGACGCTGATTTCGAATTGCAGTTCTGGAACCCAGGGAAGCCTTTGGTTCGCCTACCACTCTCACAAGCTAGAAAAGCTTCCGAGGGATGCTGGGAAATTCGGCTTCCCGAAGGCAATGAGCGATATAGTCTTGTCATGGCCCTCAGCTATTCCGGTGAGCGATTGGGAGGGTGGTGGACTGACGATTTTTATCTTCCATCTCAGGTTGACAACCCTGAGCTGACAGCCCAGTTGTGCCGATACTTTCATCTTCCCCTACTCTCCGAGGACTTCTTGCCGCAGGTTCAGGATTTTGCGAAGAATTACCCTGGAGAGACACTGCGTTCTTGGATTCACGCCACCGAAGTCGAGCAACACGGCCTTATTTTACCGTCGGATACCGATGAGTGGTTCAGTGTCGTTCGAAGAGTCTTCGTTGGAATTCATGACCGGTGGGACAAAGCCTGGCGCAGTTTGGTGGCCGTGGTGGGAGACTCGAAAGAGTGCTTTAACTCAGTGCTAAAGGTTCACCCTGTCATGGCTTACAAAATGCTATCCGGCTGCGCGTCGTGTGCAAATGAGGACGGGATAAAATGGTTGTTGGGTACGGAGGCGGTGAGGTGCGAGAGAGAGCGTACCAAACTCATAGAGCGAAGTCTCGTCCAGGCAGCAAAAGAGACAGAGACCGATCGTAACTTCGTGAAGCGCAACGCAGAAAAGATCCTGGATGATCTCAGTCAAGGTAGGCGCCTGGAAATGGCATTTAAGCAGAATTTTGACGTGTTATGCAATCGACCGGCTTTCCGCCGCTATTTTGCCACTCAGTGTTTTCAAAGATGGAGTAAGAAATGACTAGACTCAATGCAATTAGGCTCACAGAGTCGCTAAAGAGACGACTCGTAGACTTTTGTGTTTCGCACAATCACCTTCGCGAACCCAAGCTTCAGGAGATCTGTCGAGAGCTATGGGACAGTTCTCCTGAGAAAGGCGGGTTGGCGAGCGAGTTGTGGGTGGAAGGTTCCATTCCGTACAAAAGTTCGGGCAAATCGCTGTTCGATCTGGTCGCTGAAGGACGTTTTTCTAGGAAGCTGGCAAAGCATTTAGAACAGCGGGGAGTCTTCAGCAGGGAGATGCTTCTGCATTGGCACCAATGGAGGGCCATTGAGTCCAGTATTGAGAAGAAGAATCCGGCTATTGTGGTCAGTGCTGGGACGGGGGCCGGAAAGACCGAGTCATTTCTACTGCCGATTCTGAACGACTTATTTGAGTCTCCGAGAGTTGAGGGGACAGGATGTCGGGCGATCATCATGTACCCAATGAACGCGTTGGTAAATGACCAGGTCGATCGACTTTATCACTGGCTCAAGGGCCAAGCCAACGTAACACTCTGTCATTTCACTAGTGAAACGCCTGAAAAAGCGGGCAAGAATGTCCCCTCATTTGATCCCTGTCGGTTTCGGACCCGCAACCACGCTCGAGGTATCGAAACGGCTCTTGGGAAAAAGACGACTGGTGGTCCCGTTCCTGACATTTTGATTACCAACTACTCAATGCTGGAATACATGCTTTGCCGGCCTCAGGATAGCGTGTTTTTTGGACCAGGCTTGAGAGCGGTGGTACTCGACGACGCTCACCTTTACACGAGCACCCTGGCCGCCGAGATTACGTTGCTGCTTCGAAGACTCTACGACAAGTGCGGTACCACAGCGGAGAACGTCTGCCAGTTTGCGACCTCGGCTACTATTGGAAGCGGTGCTGTGGGCGAGTTGGAGCAGTTTGCTAGCGAGCTTTTCAGTAAAGAGATCGAGGATGTTGTCGCCATCAAGGGCGAGCATGCTGCATCGGTTTTGCCCGAGCCACAGGCACCAGGAAAGGCCATCGAACCCCACCATCTTTTAGCCGATGGTTGGGAGCAGGAAACCATCGTCATGAACAAAGATGGGAAGGAGGAGCTGGCCAAGAATCCTGCGGGCTGTCAGCAATTGGCCGCACTTTTGAAAGGTCTGGTAGATCCTAGTATCGTGGAGGAGTACTATGCACGCTCAGCGGACCTACCGGCTCGTCTACTGATGTGTCTACGCTACAGTCCAAAGGTCGCCCATCTTGAAGCTTTGTTGAGAAGACCCAAGCAGAAGCAGAGTCCTCTCAAAAGTTTGGCTGACGAACTCTGGGATACTGGTCTTCAAACCGAGAAAGAAAGGGCTACTACGTCGCTTCTGAACCTTTGCGCCGCGGCACGGCACGACCTGAGAGACGCTCCTCTCATACCCCATCGACTTCACTTCATGCTACGTCCTCCGGATATGGTGACAGTGTGTTGCAATCCTGATTGTGAGGATTCCGATTTCGAGGGCCTG
>CAZVVF010000318.1:0-5469 GCA_964630575.1 uncultured Burkholderiales bacterium
CTTCCGCCAGCCCCCCCCCCAGGAGACTAAGAAGCGTGAGATGTTTACATGTTCTTAACCTTTTGCCGAGAGTTTCAATGACTTTGAAAAGGCCACCAAGTTAGTCTGATTTCAGAAGATAACACTCGAGGGAGATAACCACTATGCTAAACCCAATCGGACCGTCAGTAGGATACCAGGCCGCCATTTCAGCCAGCTACACATCGAATCCATCCTACGGCGGCGACCCTGGAACCTATGGCATGCCAACAACTCCCGGCTACGGTGTGTCTCAAATGCCCCAGCAAACCTTGATGATGAGCATCTACATGTCGATGATGCAGACTCAGTCCCAGCTTCAGCAAGGCTTCTCACAGTTTCTCGGCTTCAGCCAAGACCTCGGCCTCCAACTGGGACAGTCGCTCCCCCAGTACGGAGCCCAGCCTTCCTACTCACAGCCTTCCTACTCACCGAGCTACGGGTCTGCGAGCTACAGCGGCCATAACGACAGCTACACCCCCGCCCCAGTGGCCGCTCCCACTCCAGCACCAGCGCCTGCACCACCTGCCAAAAAGGGCGGATACGCCTAAGACCTCTCTCCACCATCTTCTCCAATCCAGCCATCGCAGCGACCCCTCTCGGGGTCTTTTTTCATGGTGAGCGCCTTCAAACAGTTGGCGGTTTCATCCGGAATTGAAAGCTTTACATTTTAAAGTAAGGGTGTTAACCTGCACTTACTTTATAATGTAAAGGAAAAGATCGTGACCAAAATTATTGCTGTTGTGGCGCTGTTTCTTGCCGTTCTATTCGAGAGTGCCGTCTTCTTTGAAAGCCCCGGGATAGGCTTTCTCATCTTCTGGGTCGCAGCGTTCGCCGGGACCATAGCCATACTTCGCTCGGCCGAACGAAGGCCGGTTGCACGACTCTGGATGTTCCTGCCCTCTCTGGTGATGGCCTACTCCATCTTCCGCTACGACGGCTGGGTGCTCAAAACTTGGGGGGCCGCTGTGTGCCTGCTCTTTCTAGCCTGGGCGGTGGCCTGGAACCTGGTCAGCCGATGGAGACTCGAATGCCTGGCCAACCTTCTCCCTAGTGGAAGCTACAATCCCCTCAAGCTGTCATCGCACGCCCAGGAAAGTCTGCGGGTAGAATGCCGCTGGGAAAAAGAAACCGCCCTTCAGGTCGCTCGCGGCTCACTCTTTGCCGCTGTCCTGCTCTTTGTCTTCGGCCTCCTTCTCTATGACGCCGACGCCATCTTCGGCTCCAAGCTCGACCAGTTCGCAGCCTCGCTCGATGGATTCACGCTGGCCCCGCTCCTGCGAAGTGCGATTTTTCTAACCGTCTTTGCCGGTGCCTTGAGGCTCTGGGTCCTCTCCAAGGAGCCGAGCGCTCCTGTGACACGATCGAATTTCAGCCCTACGGAACTCCTCATCTCCCTGGGCTCGCTCAACACGCTCTTGGCCGCCTTTCTGCTCGTCCAGGCACGCTATCTGTTCGGCGACTCTTCCCTAGTGGAAGCTCTCGGCTTCAACCACGCCGAATACGCGCGTCGAGGTTTTTTTGAACTCACCATCTGTATCGCCCTCATACTGCCCTTGGTTCTGCTAGCCTATCGCTCGGCCGAGGTTCACTCCGATGCCCGCCTGCGAGTCCTCGGCGGTGGCCTTATCGCCTCGGCCTTCGGCCTGGCTGGCTCGGCGCTCAAAAGGATGTTCCTCTACATCGATGTTTACGGACTCTCCATCGAACGTTTTTACGCCGCTGCGGGAATTCTGGTGGCCATGACGGTCCTGGGATGGGCCGCCTTCGCCTGCCTGAGTCCACGACCAACGAGTTGGCTTGTGGCCAGGCAGAAGCTCACCGTGATCGCTCTTCTCAGTTTGCTCAGCCTGTTCAATGTTGACGCCATGGTCTGCCGCTCCCACCTGAAACTGGTCGAGCGAGGAAGCCAACAACTCGACATCTCCTATATCTCTAGACTCTCGGCCGACGCCTTGCCAGTGATCGAAGAGTTTGAAGAGCGGGCAACCGGCGAGCAAAAGGCCTTGCTGGTGCAAACCAAAGAAGACCTGGTGAGAGGAGTTGAGGGTTCCGCGGGAGTGAGCTTCAACGTGGCCCGAAGCCGAGTTCGGCGCCCAGGAGCGCCGGTTCCCGAAACGAACCCATCGGGCCCTACCATCACCGTGGAGGGAACCCACAGACCAGAGGCGCCGGTGCCAGCACGTTAAAAAAGGAGAAGGGGCTTTCCCCGGGACTGATAGAAGCCAACTCAGTGGAGAAACTGTTTTCTAACCGCTTTGAGCGGCCTGAATTGATCGGAAAAGGGGGCATGGGAAGCGTCTTTCGAGTCGAAGACCCGCGACTGGGCCGCACCGTTGCCGTCAAGGTCCAGCGCATGGACGGCCCGGAGCCCAAAGTCGACACCCAACGCTTCCAGTTTGAGGCTCGCACGACGGGGGGCCTAGAGCACCCCAACATTCCGCCCGTCTACGAATACGGCGAGACCGAGGAGGGCGCACCCTTTTTCGCGCTCAAGCTCCTAGACGGTGAGACCCTCACCTCGGTCATCGAACGCCTGAGAAGTAGCGATCCTCAAACCCATCTAGAGTACGACTTCTCCAATCGACTCAGAATCGCGATACAGCTCTGCGAGGTTCTCAACTTCGCTCATTCCCGTTCCATCATCCACCGAGACATCAAACCAGAGAACATCATGCTGGGGACCTACGGAGAGGTCTGGCTCGTTGACTGGGGCTTAGCCGGCCCTCCATCCGAGGTCGACGAAAGCAGCGAGCGCCTGACCGAAAAGCCCACCGTGATGGGCACCCTCGAGTACTCCGCCCCCGAGCAACTCGCCTGTACCTACTCCCCGCTCTCCGACCAGTACGCACTCGGAGCCGTGCTCTACGAGTTCTTCTGCCTCGAACCGGCCCACCGCGGTGAAAACCGCATGGAGGTCTTGACCGCCGTTCTCAATGAGGAGCCCAAAGCAGCCGAGCGCTGGGTCAAGACGATACAGGGCCGGGTCCCTCGCGAGATCAGCGTGGTCCTCAAGCGTATGCTAGCCAAGAAGCCAGAAGAGCGATTCGAGAGCATCCACGAAGTGAACCGAGTGCTCAAGCGCATCGCCGGCGGAGACACTCCGGTGGTCTGCCCCCATACCTTTGCCAAAAACTCCTTTCACCGGATCGCCAAGCTTCTGGACAATCACAATTTCTATGTGATGCCCCTCCTAATGCTGTGGCTTCTCTACCCGCTCTACGCCCTCATAAGCTGGCTCTCGAAGTCCCTGGTCAACTGATGCTCAAGATCCTGCTGGCCCGAAATTTCACCTATCTCCACTCGGTTGGATTTGCTGCCGAACAGCACCAGCACATCGCCCCACAATTGAGCCTCGCGAGGTCTGGATGCACCATCACAAACGGAGACTTGCGAGGCCCTGGACTCTACATTCCCGGTGATGTGTCGCACGCTGTCGCATCGAGTTCAACCTTCTACACGTTCTTGATCAATCCGGTCTACGGCAAAGCTCGTCGCCTCTCGGGAAAAGAGGATTCGGCTCGCAGCTTTGAGCCGGCCAGCGACCTAGCCGACAAACTCGAAAGCCTGACCTTCAAGCCCGATGACGCTCCCGTTCTTCAGGCCACCTTGGACCAGATGCTGACCGCTCTCGGCACTCCCAACGCTCAGAGTGAGCCCCTCGATATCAGGATCCTTGAAACCGTTCGCTACATCGATGACCTGGAACAAAAGAGGGTCGCCGCTGGACAACTGGCCGAACAGATCGCCCTCTCTGAGAGCCGCTTCCTTCATCTCTTTAAAGACGAATTGAACATACCGGTGCGAAAGTATCTCCTCTGGAAACGAACCATGGACGGGGCCCGACTGGTGGTCGAAAAAAGCTCGATAACCGAGGCGGCACACGCTGCTGGGTTCACTGACTCGGCCCACTTCGCCCGGGTCTTCAAACAGATGTTCGGAATGACCCTGAGCTCGGCTTTTGGGCGCAAGCCCACTCCTGTCCTAGTCTTGGCTAACGATTAGAGTCCGGCGCTCCAGCGGTACCGGCGACCCAGCGGTAGCTCGAATAGAAATCCCGCAAAGGCATCTGAAAAATCCCATCATCAGGGCTCGATTGATGCTGCCACTCGCCGTGCCCCCAAGGGTTGCGCAGGGTCACCAGGTCGCTGTCTTCGTCAAATCCTAGAACTGTAAAGGCGTGTCCGTTGGGCAATCCATTGTGCAGGTCTTCAACGGAGATAAAATCGCTGCTCGCGGTGGGCCGAGTGGCACAGATGACCGGACCTTCGCTGCTCGTCAAGTCGGACAGAGCTCGCCGGGTCTCCCGTACAGTGAGCTCGTCTAGATTCCTCCGGTCAGCCTCTAAGCCCGTCATCGCCTTTATGGCCTGCTCCGGCTCGATACCCTCTATGGCCTGCAGAAAGGAGTCGTAGGAAGCATTGCGGCCGAGATAGAGGCGCTGGACCATGGCTTTTTCCAACAGAGCGGGCCAGCGGTCGGTGTCAACTCCACGGGCGTGATACAATCTCTCGGCCAGGGTGGGCTCCGTCACGGTTTGGCTCTCACCGTCGGCAAAGCGCACCTCGACGGCACCGTTGTCGGTGGAGCGGAACATCGAGGCGAGCTTTTCCTCTGAGAGTCCGGCTGCCGTCGACAGCAGAACGCACGATCCCGGCGCGCCTTGATGAATGGCCTTGGGGTCAAAAACTTCTTGGTCCAAGGGCTTCATGGGTTTGAGGCCTTGGGCAGCGGCGAGCTGCTCAGAATACTCATCGTCGGAGACCTCTTTGATCTGAGCCAGCACTCCGGTCGAGGCTTGCTCTAGCAAAAGAGTGTCGCGCAGAGAGACACCTTGTCCGTCCACGGGGTCGGCGCTGGCAAGGTAGTTGTCCAGAACCTTGAGCACGACCAGCGCCGCGGCCGTCTCCTTTGTGTTGGCGGCCTCGCTGAACTCTCCATAGAAACCACCCGACAGGGCCTGGTCGGTCTCGGCACCATCGAGCCTCGAATCACCGTTGCGGTCCCAAGAAGAGAAATTCTGCTGAACCACGCTGGTGAAGGAAGTTTTGGGCTCGGCCTTGGGCTTGACCTCTGGTCCGGAGGGCTTCGAGGGCGCCTCCTGTGAGTGAGCGAACTGCCGATACAGAGCCCTTTCCTCGCGAGTCCACACCTGGTTGTCGTCGAGTTGAGCAAACCGCTCCCTGAGTCCGAGCAACTCGATACCGTCCTGGCCCGAATTCAAAAAGTCTGGCGCAGCGGTATCGTTGCCGCGTTCGGTCAGGCGCTCAAAGGTGTCGGTCCACACTCCCTCGCTGGAATCCAGCGAGCTGACGAGCTGGTCGAGCTGCTGACGCGTCAGCCGGTGCGCCAAAAAGGCCTCGCTGGCCTGAGACTTTCTGACACTCGTTCGACTATGGGCGGAAACGGACCGTAACATTCTATGCTCTAATCTAGGGCAACCCCCTGAAA
>CAZVVF010000319.1:0-5466 GCA_964630575.1 uncultured Burkholderiales bacterium
GCTGTCTCTGTGAGAAGTTCTTTGACCAACTTGGCCCGGCCCTCCACCCGCCTTCCTACCGGCAGGCTCGTCCAGGCCGGGTTTGGGTGGACTCGGTTGTGCCCCTTTGTCCTATTCCAGTGGACGTGATGGGCCATCATGGCGTGAAGGAGGCGGGGCTCATCCCCCGGGATCAACGATTCGCCAAAGCGGTGTTGTAGGTAGGCGTGGGCCAGAAGTCCTTGGAAAGGGGAGGCCAGCCAAACGACTTTCTTGGGGCGGGCGACACCCAGGCTGTCGTAGAGTTCAAGAAGGGCAGCCTCGGCTGTATCCCTGTTCCCAGCCCTTGAATCGAGCCCTTCGCTCCAAGCCTCACTCATTGTCTGTCTATGGACCCTTTCTCGCTCTTGCTACCTGTCGGCTTCTCTGAACCGTGAACGGGGTCGCCGGAGGACTGCATTTGGCAGTATTTGGACTGGATCTTGGGTCTCCTTCGAAGGAGCCGTCCCGAGCGGCCAGGTTTGGATGGAGCGGCACGGAGCCCTGCTGAATGCTCTGGCGATCTGCCAGTGTTCACGGAGCGCCGAAAAATAGCAGAGTTCTGAGAGATTCCGCCCTGTTTTTGACCAAGTTCAAGAAATCGCGACCCACTTGCCTTGGAGTCGCTGAGCCCCTCGATGGTTTAAGCCTCAAGGAGTCCTTGGATGACTTTCGAGGTTTAGTCGCTAGCGGCTAGAAGCACCGCTTCATGTTGGAGCAACTTACCGATCAAAGCAAAGAACAGAAACTTCATAAGCTCGAAGAGTTCACGACTGACCTCGGGCAGCAGTTGAAGACTGCCCAAGAGTTTAAGCGAGACAATCCGGACCGCGAGGATATGAACGCCCTTATCGAGTTGACGTTGGCTGTCGAGGAAGAGGTCAAGGCAGTCATCGATCTGGTGAAGATCGGTGAAGATTGTTCAGAGGACTGGACCGATCTTGAAGAGGCGAGAAGCAGTCTCACACGGACCTTGGCCAGGATTCGTCACCAAAATTGGATAGCGTTGGGTCCGAGTAGCTCTCGGCGTATCAATCAACTCTTTTTCTATCAGAAGAAAGAGCCCAAGTCTAAGGAGGCTGCCGCACTTTTTAGCGAGCTCAAAGAAGTCAGCGCTCGGATGTTGAGTGAGGACCTCAGCGGTGAACTCCGGGCGAGGTTGCAGAAGCTGTCGAGCCTCTTGGAGAGGGGACCGAGAAGAGGTTTCTTCGCCGAACTTGCAGCCCAGGTCGAGGGGCTTGAGGAGTCCATGGACATCTCCTTGTTCGACGGCTCTTTGGGGGAAGAAGAGGTGTGCTCCATCTGTTCGGCTGAGTTGCCCACCGGAGCCGAGCGCTGCGCGAGCTGCGGAGCGACTGTCCTGAGCCTAGAGCAGACGAGGGAAGTCGACGCCCAGCAGGAGGCGGGCCGTTCCCAACTCCTGGACTCCTTGAACCATTCCTGGAAGCTGTTCCAATGCGAGGAGATCGACCAAGACAATTTTCTGCGAATCCTCAGCAATCTGTCCGAACGGATCTCGAAGGTGGTGGACAGCTTGGAATCCCCCACCGCAGTTCTGCTGGACTTCAGTACTCGCTTGGAACTGTACACGCAACTCCCGGACCGCGCTTCGTTGCAGACGCATTGGCCCTCCCTCTTAGCCTCCGGTCGGGCTTTGGTGAACGAGCGACTGAACAAGCTGGAGCGCGACTAGGAAAGAGCAGCTTAGTGGAGCTGGAAAACTTTCTGCAGCAGCAGGGGGCTGAGGGTCGCTGCGACTCCGAAGGGGCGTTTACCATCGATGTGAAGGTCGCCGAGCGCAAACTGGCGGCCTTCCAGCTGCCGACCTCCCAGAGCTGGATATTAGTCTTGGTGCAAGCGGCCCATCGAGGTGGGGCTAAGCACATGAAGGTGACGCAGAGGGCCCGCGAATCCATCATTCAGATCTCGGGCGCACAGCCTTGGTCGTGGTCGGACTTGCGCTCTGTGTTGGATGGTGAGCCAACGACCGACGGCGCGCTTTTGGCCTACGCTGTCGTGGTGAGGGCTCTCACCGGTCACGAGGACCTGACTCGCTTTCGTGTCAAGTCGCCGGATGGGACGAGTGCCCTTTGGAGTGACGGACGTTTTCGGATCGAGCACAGCAGAATCGAGGACGTCTTACTGGAGGGCAAAACCGTTTTCGAAGTGAGCCATCTGGGCGAGTTCCCCGAACGCCGTTCGGTCTTCTTTGAGAATCGTCGTTGTGCCCGTGAGCAGCTGGTGGCTCTGGGGCAAGCCTTGGTGAAATCGTGTTTTGCTTCGGCCCTGTCTCTGACTTTGGATGGGCTCAAGGTCCCTGGAATTCATCTAGGAGGAGCGTTACCACCGTGTCATAAGCGTGTTCCCCTTGTGTTGCTGCCGCTCGAAGATTATCGGATTCCGTCAATCCCGCTTTCGGCGGCTCTCTCATCGGCCCAGGCTGAACTCCTCGAAGAGGCTTCGATATCGGAATCGTCGCGAACCCTCGATAGTCAGCGCGTGCTGAGTGCTCTGTTGTGTGTTTCGATCGTACTGAAGGGGAGAAAGGGTTTCTTGCACCAGGGCCGAGCAGAATTGGCAGAAAATGCCTGCGATTCGCGCCTGCTTTGGATTCAAGACGGAGTGGTGGTGCACTCGGACCGCCTCGATCTCGGAGGGGGACTCGAAGTGAGGGTCGTTCTTTCGGCGGCCGGTTTGCGGACCGACCTCTCAGGCCTGAAGCTCGTGCTGAGTGACCAGGTCAAAGAGCGTAGGCAGATGGTGGCCGAGATGCTCAGAGAACGACTCACCGAACTGTGTCGGGGGGTCGAGTCCTCGAAAGAAGAGCACCGCGCAGACCTGTTTGGACTCTCTCGAGTGAACAGCAGGCAGCTTCTTTGGGGAGAGACCTGGCTGGGGCGCTTGGCTACGGCTTGGGAGCGTGGACCGCAACCGCAACTCGGTGAGGACCAGGAGAGCTTGGAGAGAGACCTTCTGCTGTTGGGCGAAAGACTCTACGAGGCGCTCGCTCGATCCACACTCTAGCGATCCGCTACTCGGATTCTGTTTCTTTAGGCTTGAGACGAGAAGCGCCTCGGCTTCTCGACCACCAAAGGATAGGGTGGAGTTGCGGGAGAACCGCAGAGCAATGCACCATTGTGATTTGGACTTCTACGGCTACAGGATAGCGATAGAGAGTCCCAATGAGAAACTTCTCGACCATCTGAGCCGGGATTTCGCTTTTTTTCGGGTTGCCGAATCGGTCGATCCTGAGCCCAGTCGCGAGTCCGACCTCAGGCTCGTTGGTCATCACGTAGAACCGGATTACAGCACCATTCCCGACATGCCGGTCACTTCGATCAGTCCTAGAAACTTGCTCTTTCGAGATGGCGATACGAGCTATTTGGATTATTTCGGGCGGGGCTTGCTGATCGAGCGACCGGAGCAGACCGAGGCCTACACCTGCGATATCGATATGCTGCGCGAGATCTTCTATCTCTACATATTGTCGAAGGTCGGCCTCTATCTGGACCGAGGTGGACTCCATCGACTTCACGCCGCGGCCTTTTCCTTTGGCGACAGAGCCATGGTTTTGATGTGTCCGTCGGGAAGCGGAAAGAGCACAACAACGTTCAACCTCATTCAGCGTGAGGGGTACCGCATGCTGAGTGAGGACTCACCCGTGATCACTTCCCAGGGAGACATTCTGCCCTTTCCCCTGTGCTTGGGTTGCAAGAGCGATCCTCCGTCGGACATTCCGGGCGAGTACATAAGACGTGTGAACCGTATGGAGTTTGCTCCGAAGTACTTGATCGACTTGGACTACTTCCGGGACAAGTTAGAGTCGCGCCGCTTACAGCCAGGGCCGCTTATCGTCGGCTTGAGACACTCCGGACAAACCTCGTCCATCGAGCCGCTCTCCAAGCCCGCTTTCTTCCGAGCGCTCATGCGCGATTTGGTGGTAGGAATTGGGATCTATCAAGGGGTGGAGTTTCTATTTCAAAGCAAAATCTACGGGCTTGTAAGGCACGCTCTGGTTATGGCCTCCAGGACCAGAGCCGCTCTGAGCCTCGCGCGAAGAGGGGACCCCTATCTGTTTCGAATGGGCCGGGACATCTCCAAGAACATCGAGACCTTGGATCAGTTTATCCGCTCGCAGGAGGCTTGAGACCGAGCCAGTTCCAAGTGCCAGCGAAAGAAACTGCGCATGGGTTTGTCCAGCCGACCGTGGGCCGTGAGACGAAGTTCAATGAGGTCGACAGACTTGTCATAGTCCTGCCGCTCGATCGTGGCTGAGTTTCTCTTCATAGCGTGCACCGCCGAGTAGAACGAAAGAAGTTTCGGCACCGTATTCAAGAGGAGCAGATTGTGGAAGATGGGCAAGTGTAAGAGTAGGAACTTTCTCTGAACGAGCGCCCTGAGAAAGCGCTGGACGAGAGGAGCCATCCAGCGGTTTGTGTCCTGGCTCTGAAGGGTTGCGATGTCTCTCCAGCAGCCACGCCAGCTCGATCTTCGCAGATTGACGACCTCTCCGTTGATCAGAGCTGCGAGTTGGTATTCGTGGGCCTCGTCTTGGCTCTCTTCGAGCTGGATAACCATATAGCAGCTCATGTATTGCTCGAGTTCCATGAGTTCTTTTCGAGGGACGCTTCCGCTTAGCTGTATGGGTTCTCCAAGCGAGGCGTCGAGCCAGCAGATGAGATACCATCGGAGCTTTCGGGCCTGATCCACGATGTCTCCGGGCTGTTCGAGGAACTCTTCTAGTCGCGCGTATTCCTTCCACTCTATGCCCTTGCCCCACGAGACGGAGAGGTTGTTGGGAAGCACAGTGGCACGGCGGTTGGCCAGAAGCTGCAAGAGGTCTTGGGAATAGGTCTCGAGCTTGCGACCGGAGTTCTCTTGGATGGAGGTGCAGAGGTGGGACACACCCACCACGATTCCATCCGGTGTTTCTCGCAGGAGGAAGGGGAATTGCTCGCATGAGGTCGGTCTGGCCGAGGTCCCCTTGAGGGAGCAAGAACTGTCCTCGTCTAGGAAGATGCAGGCGCCAGTGGAGGTGATATTGGTGGCCACTCTCCCGTCGTCGAGTACTCGCAGGAGGGGGAGTGAGGTGCGTTTGGCAACCTGCGAAACCTCACAGGTCTTCATGAGGTCTCTCTGCTTGACGGCATCGACATCGGCTATCCAGTTCGAGCGACAGCATTTGCCACACTGACTGCATTCAAAATTCTGATCGGCTGGAAAGATGAGCTTCTTATCTAGCGAAGTGCGGGTCCGCACTCTCAATGGGTTGTCCGCCCCTGCTGGCCTTCTCTTGGACCAGAAGGGGGAGTGGGGAAAGCGCCGGACCTGGCGATACTCACTGAGCAGTTGACAAAAGTGTGTGTTGAACTCCTGACCTATCTCTTCGGTGTAGGAGAGAAGGTCAGGAGGGCCACCGGATCGCGAGGCTGCAAGGAAGACCTCGGC
>CAZVVF010000320.1:0-5445 GCA_964630575.1 uncultured Burkholderiales bacterium
AATCTTTAAGACCCCTTCACTCGAAGAATACGACCTTTTGCGAGGGGGAACCTACGAGTTCACCAGAGTGAACTGGTCCTGGGCCAAGTCGAGCAGAGAGATGGCCTCCTCCAAAGCCTCAGCACAACCGCTGCAGAGATAGTCCTCAATGAGGTCGAGGACCTCCTCGAGTCGATGGAAGAACCCCCTGGTCCGCTGGAGCAACGGCTCCACGGCCTGGCTTGCCGAACTGGGCACGGAAAATCCGCTCAGCTGGGCCTTGGCCTCATCGAGGCGATCACACAGGGTATCTTGATAAACCTCTAAGGCCGAAGGCGCGAGGTCACCCTTGAGAGCCGCACCGAGGGTCTCCGCGAGCGAAGAGAAGCCGAGCGAGTGTCCCAACGCGGACTGTTTCCTAGGACAAAAACTCCGGGCGACGCCTCTCGCGCTCAGCTCCTCAGAAATCTGGGTTTGGTCTGCAAAATTCGTTCCCACAATAGCCTCCTGGGAGGGCCTTCCGTTGAAAGAGCGAGCGTTCAATGCCCTCCGCACCTCTCATTATGAGTTCTAGGCCGACCGGAAACTGGCAAGGAAATGTTACAGAACTGTGCTCATGCTACAAAACTGTTGCCAAGAATGAAAGAAGTGTTGCCACTGGGTCACTGCTTGGCTTCTTCTAGCCTAGACAAAACCACTCGATTGCGCCCCTCATTTTTGGCCCTGTAGAGAGCCTCGTCGGCTGCGCGAACCAGATTCTCCGCCCCCACAAAGGTCGGGTGGTCAGTATAGGAGACACCGAGACTCATAGTGATATCAAGATCGCCCGCTTCGGTGTCGAAGGGCTCTTCTGCGATGAGCAGTCGGATCCGATGGGCGATCAGCACCGCCTGATTTCCGCTGATTCCAGGTAGCACCATCAGGAACTCTTCGCCACCGTAGCGTCCCACCGAGTCCTCCGCGCGCATCCCTTCCTCCACTCGCATGGCAACCTCGATCAAAACCTCGTCACCAACCTGGTGCCCGTAGGTATCATTGACGGACTTGAAGTGGTCCACGTCACCCAAGATCACCGAGACTGAACCTTGGCGAAACGGAGCGCGCATCAGTTGCTCCTCCAGGATCTCGTCGATAGCTCCCCGGTTATTGATACCGATCAGTGGATCCGTGGAAGCCTTTTCTCGAAGTTTCCGGTTCTCTTCCTCGAGTTCGGCCATGGCTGAATTCTTGACCATGACTCCTCCGGCAAAAGCCAGAGCCTCAGCGGCCATAGCGAGAAAGAAACCTGCCCCACCCAAGGCGAAAGCACCGGCGGCACAGCCGAACAACATTCCACCGAGCGCCAAGGCCCGAGTGACCTTGGGTTGCCTCCAGACGGACTTGGACGATGGAGGCACCGAAGTCCCAAAATCACTCTTGGCCTTCATCAACTCTTCGTGCACCTCAGCCGACATGCGAGTGCCGTCGCTGCGCGAGACCTCTCGCCCAGCGCTCGTTGAGGGACTGTTGAGCCTGGCTAGAGCTGGGTCGCCACTGATGAGTGGTGCGGGCGGACCATTGGGATCCGGAGCACCCTTGATCTCTTGTCGATTGTGAATCTTCCCGATAAAATCGCTAGCCATAGATACCCTCCTGTGTCAATTTCTTGAGCCGGGACGATGGTCCTTTATGGCCAAAGCGAGTCTCTAGCGAGAAGTCGTGATTGGGAAAAAGTCGATCTCTATGGGCTTCCAAGCGTAAACCCAATAGGCGCTCCTCGGTTGGAGACTCCCGCCTTGAACCGCATCCAAGTTGGCATAGGCCCCCGTCCAGTAGAACAGATACTGAAAGAGTAGACAGGTGTCCCCGCCAGGCAGTTCCGAGCATGCCACACTCGAGAGTACGCTGGCCGGCTCGTTGCCTGGGTTCTTCACGCTCATCTGGTCGGTCGCGACTCCCTCGGTTCGAGGACACCCAATCAGATTCCAGCCCTGGCACAGAGTCAGAGTGCTCGACTCGTTCGCAGGTCCGCGAAATCCGAGTGATCCCACACTCTCCGAGTACACCCAGAATCCCCGCTTGGTTCCATCACCGGCATTGATGCTCGTGGGCGTTGCCTGGATCGGCTCATAGCTTTGCCTGGAGCAATCCCAGACCCAGAACTTGCTTTGCGCAGCCGCCGGCAAGGTCAGTTCTGTCACTTGTCTCACCGGAAAAGAAAACAGATTCCAACCAGCCCGCAGCGAGATGGCGTTCTGCACCAGTGCAGGTGTCGATGTGGGTGAGGGCGTTGCCGTAGGGGATGGAGTGGGCGTAGGTGTCGAAGCCGCGTCTGGGTCAAGAGCGTAGAGGGCATTCAATCTCCCCCCTGTCACGCAGCGTCCCGCGTAGGCGGGTAGCTTCTCGACGTTGTCCAAGATGCGATCGCGAATCACCGAATAAGGGGTGGGAGCACCAAGCTCGGCCACCATCAAGGCCGCAACCCCCGTGACGTGCGGGGTCGCCATCGAGGAGCCGGAATAAACACTGTAGTTAGAACCGAGAACGGTACTCAGGATCGACTCTCCGGGAGCAAACAGGTCAACCGAGAGTTGGCCAGTACTCGAGGAATCTCCAATTCTCTCCGAGCGAGTGGAATATCCCACCGAGATGATGTTGTCGTTGTCAAAGGCTGCTGGATACTCCCGAAAGGAGATGGAACTGTCGACGTCTTCACCAGTATTCCCACTGGCTGCGATAAAGAGTAGGTTGTTGTTGGCCGCTCTCACGATGGCACTGCGCAGCAGGGTGCTAAAGCCGGGGCCACCCCAGCTGTTGTTGGTGATGTGGGCCCCTTCGGCAATGGCATAATCGATGCAGGTTATGGCGTCGGAAACCGTACCAGTGCCATCCGAGCTGAGAAACTTCAAGGCCATGATCTTGGTATTGAAGGCCACCCCGACGACCCCGATACTGTTGCCTCCCACAGCTCCTATGGTACCGGCGACGTGCGAGCCGTGCCCAACGTCGTCGAGAGGGTCGCCCGAATCCGTGATCGCGTTGATCCCATAGATATCGTCGATGTAGCCATTGTTGTCGTCATCAACTCCCGGCGTGCCGTTGACCTCTCCAGGGTTTCGCCACATGTTCGCAGCAAGATCCGGGTGATTGTAGTTCACTCCGGTATCGATGACGGCCACCACAATATCGGAACTCCCGGTTTGCAGGTCCCAAGCCGACGTGGCCTGGATGTCAGCCCCGACCACCCCTCCGGCTTGTCCTGTATTCTTGAGGGCCCAGAGATCGGAGAACCCAGAATCGTTGGGCAGCAGTTCTGAGGCGCGAACAATGTAGTCGGGCTCAGCGATCTCGACTTCCGGCAATTGAGAGAGCAGTTCAACGGCCTCTTCCACGGTCTGCCCAGAATCGATCCTGACCTTCTCAGCCCGGAGCCTCTTGTACTCCCGTTCCCGAGTCACCCTAAGCCCCATCGATCGTGCCGCCACGGGGAGGTCCCGCACGGCGCTGACTCCTCGGCCCAGAACCGGCTCTCTCAGCTTCACCAAGACCTTGCCTGGCACATAGTCAACCGGCTCTTGCGCTCGCAGGGGAACGGTCAAAGAAGGCGGAGGTGGTGGAGCGCTCGAGTCCAGTGTGGCAGGATTCCCACCGGTCGTCCCAGGGCTGCTCCCAGGCGAATTCAATCCGCTCCCTTCGCTCCCCAGGCTACCGACCGTTCCGCCGCCACCACCACTGCAGCCCGAACTCCAAAGGGCCAAAGCCAAGAGGAGGACCAGGTTTAGGAGAAGAGACCTCGATCGAATTTGAACTTCTGTTTTCATAACAACTCCGCCATCCGAGCTCCAAAGTCACCAAAGCGGAGAGTTTTGAGCCTCGCAAACGGGTTCTCATTCGAAAATGGTTGTCCTCTGGAAAAACACCGACAGGACTCGCTGCGCTCAGTCTAGGTTAGGGTGCGACGAGGGCTTTGTGCTCTTGCGCTGAGGGAGTCGGTCGAGAGCCTCCCCGATGGTAATTTGCCCATACGGTCTTAGCTTTTTGCAGAGCCGCTGAATCGACCCTGGCTTGTCAGCCCGAAAAGAGTCCTCGAGTCGAGCCACCAGCGCGGCCTCCAAGGAGGCTTTTCGCTGCCCCTTGTTGCTGACATTCACTTCCAGGTAGTCGGCGATCACCTGAACCCTTTCCTCACCGGAAAGATTATCCAGGCCCTCGAAGGCCGCTGTGACCCAACGCTTGTCCTCGGCTCGAAAGAGGCCGAGAAGCTCTCGCCTCAAACTGGGGTCGACGGAGTGCAAAAGCAGCGCCACCGAGCGCGCTCTTGCCGAGAGCGTGTCCGTCTTCTTGTCCTGCTCGCTGATCAATCGCCCCAAGAATCCCACGGCGGAGTCTTCGGGGTCAAAACAATTATTCATTCGTGCCGTACACGGCGGCCTCTAGCCCAGCCGAGAGTCGGACGTCACCCAATCGACTGACGCGCTCAGGATTCAACCCGATCACTCCTGTGGCAGCACCCTTTGGAAGGTAGGTCTACCTCACCAACTTCGGTAGGCACGAATCTCAGGAATGAACCTGGTTGGATTGTCAAAATTCCAGGGGTCGAGGTACTCGCTCTGAAGATAGTTCGGGTAGACAATGGTGGAGTCTACGAGGCTGACGTTCTTTCCCCCGACCAGACCCGTCAACTCACTGTTCTGCAAAAGGATATCCACCGTCGGGGCATAGACCATGCACTGAAAGCCTCTGCCCTGATCTTGGAAATTTATCGGGGGGGCCGTTCCCTCGCTATCGGCGAGGTAGAACTGAAGCAAAGCCGGGTCTCCCGTGCCGTTGACGATAGCGCCATCGACCATTTCAAAAGTCTTGTCGATGTACACCTTGCAGGGGTCGGCTTCGCTACTCGGCAAACGGACCTCCCCGTTGGTATCGACCTTGAGCGTGTCGAAGACGTATTTGTTGAGGGCGTTGCCTTCGAGTTCCAGTCGAGCGTTGTTCTCCACCACGATATCACCGTAGACTCCAGGTGGGAGAGTGTGCACCCCGCCGCTGAACGTTCGGTCGTCGTCGTTAGGTTTTACCGGAAGCCTCACCGAAACGATAGCGGGCGGCAGACCCGGCCCGATACCTTCGGTCCTGACCAACTCGTCCGTACTCAGCACAGAGGTTGGATCGATCCCGTCCGGAACGAAGGCCTCACCCGCGACTGTGGAGCTAGAATCGATGACAAAGTCAGGCCTATCCGAGACGTCGTCTGGAGACACGGCGATGTGAGCCTCCTCGGTGTTGCCTCCACCTCCCCCCACGGGACCACCCACGGGACCACCCACGGGACCAGTGGGCCCGGTGGCGGCTGTGGTAAGCGGTGGGGGAAGCGGTGGGGGAAGCGGTGGGGGATCGGCCGGTGGTGGTGCTCCTGGCGGTGGAGTCCCTCCCGAGCCGTTCCAAACGATGTGTGAGTTTGTCAGCTCCACCGCAGAGCGGGCCAAGGTG
>CAZVVF010000321.1:0-5436 GCA_964630575.1 uncultured Burkholderiales bacterium
ATCATCATCATCATCATCTTCTTTTATGTTTGTTTCTCTTTTTCTTGCCTCGTCCCACAGAGGTCTTTTAGCAACCAGGGCCTGGGCTTCCTCTCAAGGGTCCTTCGCTTTGAGTCTGTTGGTTTTTCCGCCCCTAACGGTAGGGGAGGTAAGGCGATAGGCAACAAGGGCGGCGTTGGGGATGGTCCCCCAGCGCCACCCGCGAGTGCTAGCGGGCTGTATAGCCTCCATCGATAACCAGTTCGCTACCCGTCATGAATTTGGATTCATCGGATGCCAGAAAGAGGATACCGTAAGCAATGTCATCGGGCTCTCCCACGTGACCTATCGGATGGGCGTCATCAAGCTGTTGCTTGAAGGCTTTGGCACCTTGGGGAGAGTTTTCTGCGAGCGCCTCAACGAGCGGTGTCCAGATAAAGCCCGGATGCACAGAGTTGATCCGGATATTCTGCTTGGCATAGGTGATGGCATCATTCTTGGTCATCAGTCGAACGGCACCTTTGGAGGCATGGTAGGGCGGGAGGTCTCCGGCTCCTACGAGGCCGTAAATGGAGGATAGGTTGATAATGCTACCACCGGACTGTTTCTGCATGTAGGGAATGACGTGTTTTGTACAGAGAAAGACACCGGTAACGTTGACGCTCATAAGCGTCTCCCACTCCTTCAGGGTGATTTCGTGAGTGGGTTTGTCGACTCCGGCTATCCCGGCGTTGTTGACCAGCACATCGATGGATCCAAACTCGCTCACAACCTCGGAAAAGACTTTTTGCACGTTCTCTTCATCGGAGGTATCGAGATGCCAGAACTTCGCCGAACCGCCGGCGGCTTCGATTTCTGAAACCAGGTTTTTCCCGACTTCATCGTTGATGTCCGTTACGGCCATTTTGGCACCGTGCTTGGCCAACAGTAGGGCCGTCGAGCGACCGATCCCGAGTCCTGCGCCTGTGATCAAGGCGACTTTGTTGTCTACTCGTTTCATGTTTTCTCCTTCGGTTGCCAGGTCAAGACCTTGATAGTGTCGCGATAACTTAGAACGCTTGACCTGACTGGTTTAACTCTTTTCTTAAATATACAGAAAGGGTAACCGAGGGGAAATGATCGAGATCATCTCGGAGTGTCTAGAAGAGCAACTCTTCGATGTTGCTCCGAAGGTGCGGGAGATTCTCTCGTCACCACCGCCATCACCGGTAGCTCGCTCCTACGGCGAAGGCCGAGCCAGGGTTCTTGGGCCTCGGGGGGAACTGCCCGCGCATGAATCCTCTGAGCCCTGAAGAGTTGGATAACTGCGTCGAGCTGCTGCAGCGCCTCTCTGAAACCTATCGCATAACCGAGCCCAATGAACGCTTGACGAGCCTGGTGCGCAAGCTCTATCGCGAAGGGATGCGGAAGAACCGCACGCACCAGCGCAAGGTTCGCCAGAAGCGTCGCCAGGAGGACCGGGCTCTTCTAGCGAGCACGGAGTTGGTCAGACACCAGCGAGACGGCCACCAGCCAGTCGCACTGCCCGCACCGACCCAGCGCCGTCTTCACGAGCCCGAGAACTGCTACGTATGCAAGAACCCCTACACCGAAGTCCACCACTTCTATCATTTTCTCTGTCCTGAGTGCGCGGCGTTTAACTATGGCATGCGAGGGTTGCACGCCGACCTTACCGGTCGAGTGGCCTTGGTCACCGGCGGGCGGGTGAAGATCGGGCACCAGTTGGTGCTCCGCCTGCTGCGCGACGGCGCTGAGGTCTTAGTGGTCACGCGCTTTCCAAGTGCGGCTGCTCGCCGTCTGGAGGCCGAGCCGGACTCAGAAGAGTGGCTGGACCGCCTTCGCATCTACGGTCTGGACCTACGCGACATCCCTTCGGTGGAGGCTTTCGCACAAAGATTGCTGGTCGAACTGCCCAGTTTAGACATTCTGGTGCACAACGCAGCCCAAACGATCCAGCGTCCCGCTGAATTCTATAAGAATCTGTTGCAGCAAGAGCAGAATCCTGAACGGACCTTACCCCCGGCGGCGCTTTCACGCGTGATTCAGGGGTCGCCGCCCACGGTAGGACTCGACGCCACGACACTTCTCTCAACCAGTCTGGACACGGAGAATGTTCAGGAGTTTGGCCTGCTACCGCTGGATGCCATGCACGATCGCGAGGAGCGGGTCGATAGCCGCGACACCAACAGTTGGCTTTTGCCGCTGGAGGATGTGAGCGCCCGTGAGATGTTGGAGGTTCAACTGGTCAATGCCATTGCACCGGCTCTGCTCAATGCCCGTCTCAAGCGCTTGATGCTGAACTCGCCTTTCGAGCGCCGTTTCATCGTGAATGTCTCGGCTATGGAAGGGCAGTTCAGCCGCCATAAGACGATCTTTCACCCCCACACGAATATGGCCAAGGCCGCTCTCAATATGATGACCCACACCTCGGCTGCCGGATATGCCAAGGACGGTATTTACATGAATTCTGTGGACACGGGCTGGGTCACCGACGAGAACCCTACGGCCAAGCGTCTGCGCAAGCAGGAGGACCTCGGCTTCTTCGCACCGCTGGACATCATCGACGGCATGGCGCGTGTCTACCATCCCATCGCCCTGGGTGTGGAGAATCCAGAAACCCCGCTGTTCGGTAAGTTTCTCAAGGATTACGCCCCTTGCCGCTGGTGAGATGCCAGCCTCGCCTCTTTTTCACGGTTTCCGAGACCAAAGCCGTCCGCCTGATGCTTTAGCTGTATTCCACAGGCCCGGGTTTCCCATCAGGCCAGGGACTTCGCATTCCGAGGTAGGCGGGAAGGCTCTCGCCTCCCACTTTGGCCTCGACCCGGCGGCCCAGGGGCCAGCCTTCGAGCCAGAATCCCTGATCGTCGGTTTTGAATCCCTGTATCGTGTAGCTCATCTCTTCCATGAGGTACTGGACCCGAGACATTCGTGTGTAGTGGGCTTGGTCCCAGGTGAGATCCCAGGTGTGGTCGCCAACGCTCTGGGCGATGTCTTCCAAATCACAGAGGAGGTCGCCCACAACATAGGGAGAGTTCCACTCTACAATGTCGGCCTCAAAGCGGACCCGGAGATTGGCTAGAACTCGTTTCTTTTCCGCCGGGCTCTTATGCTTCAAGACCCTCACTTCGGACGACCAGAGCCACATAGAAAGGTTGGGATAATCCGTGTGCAGACCCGACCAAATAGCCGACATACGATTGGGGCCAACCAATTCGCGGAGTCGCTCTTCTGTCTCGCTAGAGTTCTCTCCCAAGAACCTCTGAGCTTCCAAGAGTCGGGCCAGATTGAGATCCAAGTTGAAGCGTTCTTCAAGGAGTCTCTCGAGGTAGGGCCGAGCTTGCTCGTAGAGCGCTTCACCACCCATGTCGGCTTTTGTGATCACGCGCGCCATGAGCATATCCAGCACTGAGAGCCATTGGAGTCGGATGGAAGCGCATTCTTCCTGTTGGCATTGCTGGGAGATGGCCGGAGCCAAGTCTTTGAGAAACAAGCTCACTTTATCGGTCTCTTGCGCCAGGCCATACAGTTCCGATGCTGTCTGAAAACGCTCTAGGGCAGACTCGGATCCGAGAGCTCCCAACTTGAGGAGTTCTCTCGCTCTAGCCAGATTCGTGGTCACCTTGCTAGGATTGCGACGGTAGCTATTGGCTTGCAAGGCCTGGTGATTGGAGGCCGAAAGGTAAGGGGCGAGGTTTTGCCAGGAGATGCTTCGCTCTGCCATTCGAGTCAAGGAGGTCAAGCTTTCCTGGCAGTGTTTTCGGGCCAGAGCTAAAAGCTCAGGTCCACTGTGCTTCAAGCCTCGTCGCTGCTGAAAATCCCCTTCGGGGTAAGACACACCTGTCTGGTGAATGAAGCGCAGAAAGCACTCTCCGTACTGCTTGTGAGTCCAAAGCTGAGAGGCCAGCGTCCAAAGATTGTCCAAGCTTCCGCTGAGAGACAGAGCGCCACTCTCCAGCAGAACGCGACACCCTTCGAGAGAGACTTGGAATGGGGGCGGCGCAACTTGCGGAAGTTCGTCGTCTTGAGGTCTGCTACCGATAGGATAGCAACCAGAGACGAGGCGATAGTGATAAGCGATGGCTTGGGAGAGACACTCTTCGGGGTCTGGACTCTCGACCTCCGCAAAACGAGCAAAGGGCGTCTGGGCATGAAAGACCCCCTTGTGGTCGAAAAGGAAGTCCCCAAAGTAGCCCAAGGTCCCGGGGTCGCAATCTTCAAGTACCTTGCCCTTCCACACCACAGTGTCGCCGGCTACCAAAAGCTCGAGTTCCTCATCTCTGACCTCGACCAGGTTAGGGTCGACTCCCTCAACAATGTCCTGACCGTAGTAGAGACGTTGAAGGTCCGAGGCGTAGCACTTGGAGAGGACCCGGAACTTAGAAGCGTCGGCCTCGGGCAAGGCCTTGGCCTTCCAGTCGTGGACAGAATACCAGACGCCTTGGGCATCCCAGATGAAAATGTCGGTTCCATCTCGATGGGCTTGAGCCGAGCTTGGATCCAGGCTCGCCTTGAGGACCGACCGATTGGAAGCGTAAACAGAATTGGAGTCCATGGCCACTCCGTCGGTCAGGGGACGAAGTGTGGCGGGATCGCTCCCTCGGATGGCCTTGTCCATGTAGAAGCCGGTCTGCTGGTCCTTTCCGTAGGCAAAGCCCAGCGCGACGAAGCTCGAGGGGCTCGCTTTGGTGGGTTTGATCGTTCGCTCGGTGACAAACCAGACACAAGAGTCATCAGAAACAAAGGATGGGCTGAGAATGCGCAGGGATAGGGGGTCGAGTTTGCTCTGGCGCTTGCCCTTGTAAAAGACTCCATCTTTGTCTCGGGCAAAGCCCTGGTCGAGTCTCTCAAAGCTCTCCGCGTCAGCTTTGATCTTCTTGTTTGAGTAGGTCACCTTAAGCTTGTCGATCGTGTACATCACTCTGAATTTAGCACTGTTGAGAAGCTTCCTTTCCAGGGCTCTAAGGCACTGCTGCCATGAGGTGGCACACCGAGGTCAGGTTCCAGAGGCCGTGGAGAACCACCACAGCCAACAGAGACCCGCTCTTGAGGTAGGTCCAGCCGAAGACCCACCCTAGCAGCAAGAGTGCCGGCAAACTGAGGAGGCTCGCGTGAGCTAAGGCGAAGAGTGCGCTAGAGGCCCAAAGGGCGCCAGCAGGGCCCAGGTATGGTTGCAATCCGCCGAGCAGCCAGCGCCGAAAGATGAGCTCTTCGTAGAGCGGGACCAGCACCACCACGAGGAATGAGAACAACAGAACATTTCCAGGCTTATTCAGAAGACTGAGAACCGGTGGCGTGGGGAGTGTGAACCCCAGGTAGCGTTGCACCTCCTCGATGAGGAAGACACCGACGAAGGCCATGGAGTAGCCCTGCCCGATCCAACCGAGAGACGCCGTGAGGCCGGTGGGACTCTCTGGGGATTTGTAGTATCGGCTCAGTAGGAGAAGGAGTAGGGCAAGA
>CAZVVF010000322.1:0-5429 GCA_964630575.1 uncultured Burkholderiales bacterium
GCCTCCGGTTTCAATGCCATATCGCACCTCCGAAGAATTCATATCACGCGGCCAAACCGGGGCGGAACCCACGCTCAGGGCACCGCTTACCTATCGCCGTCACCTGGGAACAAAGAAGCAATTCGGCAACTTTCTTGGAGAAAAGGAGTGGGCGCTATGCTTCAATGCCTGCTGGTTCAGCTTGCATTCGGCGGGGTGCCGTTTTTTTGGCATTGCTCCTGGTGGCAGCCCCCCGGACTTTTTGCCTACAGACCTGGCTCTTAAAGTAGAGAGCGCCATAGGACGCATAGCAAATCTCGAATCAAATCCCAAAAAGAAAGCAAGTCGCAATGAGAAATGTCCTTGCGGCAGCGGCTGGAAATTCAAAAAATGCCACGGAAGAGATTAGACTTTCTCTCCAGGCTTGACCGCGCAAGCCAACTCTCGATACCGACAAAGCGCATTCGCCAAGCGCATCTGCCGAGGCGTCTGGCAGTCCGGCTCAAACAGATGCGGCGAAGCCACAACGATCACGACACACCGAGCCCGGGAGGTCGCCACATTAAATCTGTTCAGGCTGTAAAGAAACTCCATCCCTCGCGGTGCATCCTCAGGCCGCGAAGAGGCCATCGAATAGATGACAACTGCCGCCTCCTGTCCCTGGAACATGTCTACAGTGCCAACCGGTACATCACCGAGTGACGCGGAGCGTAAACGCTCGTGAATTCTATTGACCTGTGCATTGAATGGAGCGACAATCCGGATGTCTCCCGGCCTCATCTTTCTCTCATAGCCGTTTTGGTCACGCCAGCGAGTATCATCCTGCAGCACCTCGGAAACCAGCCTTTCGACGACTTCGGACTCTTCATCCGATGAGTTCGCGTTTCCGTCGTGCTCGATCTCGTATAGCCAGAGGCCATTGCCTTGATACGGGCCGCCGAGCAACGCCTGGTTTTCGAGACCAGCTCGCGAACGCAGTTGACCAGCATAGAAAAGCTCCGAGGTAAACGCGCATACCGACGGAGCCATTCGCCAGGTTACCGACAAAAACAGCCCAAGCTTCGGCGGCATCGTCTCAGCATCACCCAAAATGTGCTGCAAAGCAGAGAGACCAGCGCCGTCCGGGTGGGTTCCTTTGGAGGGCTGTTCTAGCTGTTGGGGGTCGCCCAGAAGTACGAGACTTCTGGCTGACCTGGCGACGCCCAGGGCATTGGCCAACGAGAGCTGCCCAGCTTCGTCTATGAACAGAAGGTCTACCGAATCTTCGAACTCCGGTCGCGCCCATAGCCAGGGTGTGCCCCCCAATACCCGCACGGTCCCATCTAGGATAGCGGCCTCAGCCTGTCCGTTGGTCTTGAAATGACGAATTGGTGAGGCTCCAGCAGCCGGGTGGTCCCCTCCCTTATGGCCTACGGAAGGGCGAACACCTTCGAGCTCTCCCTGACTTACAATGGCTTCAAGGAGGTTGTTGATCACCTTGTGGCTGGCGGCCGTAACTCCGACCCTCATACCCGCCTTGACTGCAGCAAGAATCATCCGAGCACCGGTGTAGGTCTTGCCGGCCCCGGGTGGCCCCTGAATGGCAAGGGTTGTTCGGTCAAGTTGCGTCACGATCTGGACCGCGTAGTCCGTCGCGGTTAACTCGGCATCGAGAGGAGGCGGGGTGAATACTCCATCTGTGAGGCGCGGAGTCTCGCGCAGTAACAGGGCGCGTGCCGGGCAACGTCCCATCGCCTCGACCCCTCTGATCTGCCTGACCCGCTGGCCCAGCGAGAACAGCGACTCCTCGATCACTCGTGAACTCACATTGGTGTGAACCACGAGCGCGGACGGGTGGTCTTGTTGTCTTGAAGGTCCCACGATGACATCTAGAGTGCCGCTCTCGGGAATGTGATCGGCAATCTTGCCAAAGCTCTTGCCGTCCAACGTCATAGGAGCGTCTCCCTCGCCGATCTCCAGTTCCTGAGCCGGGTAGCGGAAACGTTGAATGGTGCTCCTCTTGTGCTGCCCTACGTCGCCCTCATATACGAGACCGGAGACAGCCTTTCTCTCTTCTAAAAGCTCCTCATCGGGTAAAGACAGCAAGCGAAAGTACTCCCACCAACCGACTTTATCTTCCCGGCGATGCCAGTCCAGCAGATAGGCGAGCTGGTAATTGGCCTGTTGGCCCGCAGTCCGCTCGTCCTTTTCATCAGGCACTCCGTCCAGAAGAGCTCTCCTAAGCTCTTCCACCGCTCGCGTCCGCTCGTCGACCGACTCCGGAGCGTCTTCCGGCGGTTGCTCAGGTCGTTCAAATCTGTGACCCGCTTCGAGGAGCTTGGCTCGTTGTTCCTCAAGCCAATCCCGGAGACGGTGTGTAGAGACGCAGTCATCTTTGTTGTAGGCCTCGACGGTTTTCTTCAATTCCTCTGTAATTAGCTCACGACGGCCCAATTCGATCGCCTGTTCAACTCGACGCAGAGCGTGCGATGCATCGCGAAGCTCCGCTTCTCTCTGGAAGGAGTACAGCGGCTCAAGATTCTTGATCGAGTATTGCTCTACACCCACCCTCACGCCCTGGCGAACAACTCCGTACAAATCGACGAAACGCTTTCCCCGTAAGAATCTATCTATCGCATCCTCCCTCGAAGCGTAGCGACCCATAAGACGTTTGAACGCCGTGACCTCATACGGCGCGTAATGATAGATGTGCAGGTCCGGGAAAGTCTCAAGCCGCTCAGTAATCAGATCGACGACCGTCTCAAACGCCACTCGCTCCTCCGCCGAGGTACTCGCCCACCAACATTGATAACGCTCCGCCCCGCCATCGTCTAGCGTAACCAGTCCGAAGAGGTAGTCTCTCCCGCCATCACTGGCAAGACGATCCCCCTCAAGATCAAGGAAGATGTCACCCGGGGATGGCTCCGGAAGCCGGGCTAGACCCAAAGGCTCATCCGTCAGTGTCTCAACCGGAGGAATCAATTCATAAACGACCTCACCCTTACGGCGAGATTCTATCTGCACGCGCGCCTGGTCGCGAACGCGCTCATAGCTCGAGCGACTCCCTCGCTTCACCTGGCTTACGACTGAGTCGGCTATTTGCGCCAGGGCCTCTACGGTAACAATGCCGCAGGTCGTCAGCTCGCGCCGTTGCAGTCTCGCGATTCCGGCGACTAGAGAAAGATGATCCGTTTCCTTCCACCAGTCGTAGCACTGGCCCCACCAGGGACAAATCGTGCAGTGATCGACGGGTTCCGCGGCAAAGAGTTCCTCGAGTTCTTGGTAGCCCAACTCCACAGCCTCGCCGAACTTTGCTTTTACCAAACGGAAATAGGCACCATACTCGTGAAAGCGATAACTCCGAGTCGTCTGCCCTACATCACTCTCCTCGGGAGCGACTACGTGAAAGCGCTCCGGTGAACACCCCTGGACCGTTTCCAGCATATCGCAATAGAGCCCCAGCTGAATAATGGTTCCCCCGCGTGTTTCTCGGGCGAGCTTGGCGTCTGCGGGCTCATACGACCAGGCGCCCAGGCGCGGGCATTCACGCGGCACTTTGAGCAAGACGTCGGGTCGGCCGTACCAACTCCCGATGGCCAACCCGGCTTGAACGATACAATCCACCCCCGTTTGCATAGCCTCTTGCGTTCGTTTCACGGCCAGTTCCCGGTTCATCACCTCACCCAGGTCGAGAACAGTCTTGCCCTCGTCTTTGAGTCGCTGGACGTAGCGCGCCTCATGCTCGAGGCCTCGTTCTACGAGCGTGTCAATCAGGGGGTTGTTCCAGACTGGACGCCTTCGAGCGCCGTGGGCTACGGACAGTTCTCGTGCTGCGCGGTGACGGCAGGAAAAGAAATAGGATAGGTCCGTCGGGGATATGGAGAGTGACTGATTGTAAACTTTCATCGCTGAGGGTCTCGACATCGTATACGACACACACCTGACAGAACCCGTCAGTACGGGGGAAGTCCGGATGGAGAAGTGTGGATAATGCCGCACCGGGGAAGGGCAGCAACCTGAGAGGGAACGAGATAGTTGGGAGGGGCCCTTCCCCGGCGCTTGGATAAGTTCCGAAGAAACCTGGGTGGGGGGAACTCGACAGTTTAGTGCCCGAGAACTTAACCCAGTTACCCACACTACGACGGCTATGGCCGGGGTGAGTGGATGGAAAGACCACTGGGAGGACCTTCCCACTGGTCAGCTGGTCTTTTTCTGAATATTTGTTTTTAGGGAGAGAGCCGGGCCTATCGGCCCGGTGGGTAGCGAGGGTTGGTGGGATAGAAGGGAGGTTACAGGTCCTCGTTGGCTGGGAGGGAGGGGTGCCAGGCCGTTGGCCTGGCAAGACCGAGCAAGCTCGGTCTTCAACGACGGGTCATTCCTCGGGCGGCTTAAGCTGTTCCCACCACTCTTGAAACTTCTCACTGTCTTTTAGTTCGTAGAGCTGGCCGGTCACGTGACGAAGGAAGGTGGCCCCTCCCTGGCTCTTCACCCACTCCATAAGCTCAGGCTTCAGCCGGACCGTAATGCGGGGTGCCCCCTGGTGCTTCTCACCGATCTCTTTTGCATACTGACGCGGCCGGCCCACCTGGCCGGTCTCTGCCTCGTCGGTTCTTCGCCAGCGCTGGTAGTGCTTCGAACACATACCGCGCGCAACAGCTTTGTTATTGCAACTTTCTTCGGAACATTCTTCAGCCACAGGCTGATTCTAATTCTATTTTTGTTATTCGTCAAAAAAACGACAGCCGGGTATTGAACAATGGCAGAACTTGCGATACAATATCGACAGCCGATAATTTATTTTGGAGGAACAAATGAAAAACCTAAAGGCTGAAACTGTTCAAGAGAAGGCAGACCGCCTTCGGAACAATCATCGCGTAATTGTCGTCGGGCACGAAAAGGTGCTGGTGATTGGTGAAAGCGACACCTACCTTGTTCAGAAGCAAGGCATCAACTGGACCTGCGACTGCAGGTGGGGCCGGTATCGGGGCCACTTAAAAGACTGCTCCCACGTTGTGGCTGCCAAGCAGGCACGTAAAGACCCGCTGGGTCAGGCCGCGGTAGCGCGCCTGGCCGACTGGCTGATGGAGGCGAAAGTTGGATAAGAAATTCGAATTCTACACAGTAGCCGAAGTCGCGGAGCTTCTTCGCCTGAGCGACTGGAGTATCTACGAGGCGGTTCGCCAGGGGAGCCTCCCCTGCGTACGGGTCGGACGGACCGTCCGTATCGAGATCCAGGCTTTCAACGACTGGGTGGCTTCGGGCGGGATGAGCTACGACGCTGTGGAGCGGCAAGCAAGCTGATCGCTTGGGACAGTCGGCGGTGGGTGCAACCCACCGCCTTGACCGGCCCCGCTCTCCCGGGGCCATTTTCTTAGGAGGAACTATGGCTGGACAACTTATCAACCGCGGTGAGCGGAAATGGCTGGTGCGGATCTATCTCGGCCGCGACGTTGTGACCGGGAAACGGAAGT
>CAZVVF010000323.1:0-4837 GCA_964630575.1 uncultured Burkholderiales bacterium
GGATTCGATCTCACCCCGGAAACAGCGCTGGTCAAACTCATGTGGCTTTTGGCCCTGGAGGAAGACGACGAGCTGCACGCCCAGGTTCAGGTCTCCCATCGAGGGGAGCAGTCTCACGACCACCACCACCTGTGGTTCGGCGGATGTTCGGGAGTCGACTCGCAGAGCTACTCGGGACGACCAGCAGCGCCTTTCCCACGAAAGAGCCTAAAACGAGCCCTTTTGCGAGTCTCCGGCTGCAGCAATGACAAGCTTACCTTTTTCCTCAATGCCAACGGGGTAGAACCCACAACGCCAGCAACCGACGTGCGCTCACTGGGGGCCATGAACGTTTTAGCTGGCAAAGGAGTTCTCGACGTGACCAGACCCCTGCGCCGCCTCATGGTGGAGAATCGCCCTCTGAGACTCACCGTGACGGCCCAGGGGCAGATGCTCGAGTTCTCTCGAATCGACCTCACCTTGTTGGTCGATTCAGACTCCTAAAAACCACTCTCCGACCCAGGCTCTCATCGAGGCCAAACAAAAAGAGGGACTTCCGAAGAAGTCCCTCTTTTGTTGGGTGACACGGCGTCACCCCAGTCGGCGAGTCGTCGTTAAGACTTCTTGCCAAACATCAGGAATCCAGCCACTCCCAAAACTAGGAGCGCGCCCAATGCGATGAAGCCAGTCTTGCTTCCGCCACCACCTTCGCCACCCATATCGGCGGGAGAGGAAGCGAGCAGTTTTTGACCCTTCGATTGAACCTCGGCGAGTTGACCATCAATGGCGAGCTCAGGCTGAGCAACGGCCACCAATTTGGTGTCGTCAGCTGACGCGTCCAGTGTGATCGTGGCCGAAGCGGGAAGACCGAAAGACTCTTTGATTTGA
This sequence comes from uncultured Burkholderiales bacterium, assembly GCA_964630575.1. Classification (GTDB taxonomy): domain Bacteria; phylum Vulcanimicrobiota; class Xenobia; order Xenobiales; family JADMJV01; genus JAEXNA01. The sequence continues at coordinate 868 of CAZVVF010000323.1, forward strand.
GCCTCGTTCTTTCCGGGCATAAAATCGGAGAAGTAGATATTGACGTCCGCTTTTCCTTCGGCATCAGAACCGGCTGCCGGCATTTCGATAGCAACATTAGCTCCGGTGAGGGTAGCCTCGATCTGAGGAGCTGCTTTTTGCAGTATGATTTTGGTAACCGCGGTCAAGTCGCTGGTGTCACCAGTTCCTTCGAGCGCGATTTTGTTACCCTGAAGGTCCATTTTCATGGCCAATTGATTCAGGTCCAGGGCGTTGATCGCATCGACAACATCCTGAGGTGCACCGGAACTCTGAGCAGCGTTGCTCAGCATTCCTTTGTAGTAAGAGACGAGGTCACCGTCGGTGTAGAGATACATATCTCCAACCAAGGCCGTCCCTTCCTTGAGAGAGACATCGAGGTGTGCCACGGCTTTCTCGGCGACGGGTAGTCCGGCAGCCTTGGCCTTGGCGAGGTAGTCCTGATAGCCCGTGGTGAGAAGATTTCCACTCGCGGTGAAAGACATGTCTTCGTCTTTTGGCTCCAGCGCGAACTTCACGTCACCGGTGAGCTTCATGTTGCTCTCCAGGGCCGCTTTCATAGCTTTGACAGCCTGCTCGGAGTTGAGGTCCATGAAGGCGATAAAGAGAGGTCCAAAGTCGTCAAACTCTTGAGCCATCTCTTGATTGGACTGCTTCTGAATTGCGGGCAAAAGAACGAGGTAACCTGAGTAGAATTTGTCCAGCGAAGACACGTTGGCTTCAAAGGATCCGTTCAACTTCTCGGCCTCTACGTTCATACTGAAGGTAAACTTGTCGAATTTGACTTCCAGCATGCTCTCCAGAGCGCCCTGAACATCGACATCAGGACCCATTTCGGCTTGCAAGCTGCCGGCGGCGAATCCCAAGAAAGGTCGAATGGTTCCGCGCAGGTCGACGAGCGTGATGGAACCACTGCCTACCTTGAACTCACCCTCTTCTTTGGGAGCCGGAAAGTCTAGGCCCTCAAAAGCAACGTTCGCTTGTTTGAGGTTTTGCTCAAGCATTGGAGCCATAGCTGGAATCTGATCCAGTTGTCCGGCCATGGGGGAATCTTTGGCGACTTTGATCTCGAAGGAAACCGTCGTCTTGTTCTCTGCTTCGATGATGGTGATCAGGAAGTTCTTGAAAGGGACTTCTTCGGCTTTGATATCTCCTCCGGAGAAAGCGAAGTCGCCCGAGGTGTTCAAGGCTTTGAAATCACCTTCAGCTTTTGCCGAACCGGAACCCGTAGGAACACTATCGTCGGTCTTCGGTGCCACGACGTTGACATTAAAATTGGCAGCCGACTGGTCACCATCGGTGACGGCCTCTGCTTTGATGTCAAGAATCGTTGGTGCGCTCGGGTCGGCTGGAATCTTGGCTTCCATAAACCCGATAGCCTCGATGGTCTTACCCGTCATTTTTGAGTAAAAGCCAGCTTTAGCACCCTGCAGTTCGGCCGCATCGTTGATGACGAGATCGCCCTTCAAAGCACTCTTGCCAGACTTGAGGTCGGCTGACCCGTTGAACGTACCCGACACATCTGGGTCGCCAGCGTTGGAATCGGTTACCTGCATGACGGCTGTTCGGTCGCCTGCGACTTTAACGTTGATCTCTTCTGCGCTTATCCAAGTACTGCTGAGAAGCACGAGGAGAGTCAACAAAGTTGTTATTTGTTTTTTCATATTCTCTCAATCCCCCAAGGGTGTTTTCCGCATAGTGGCGGAAGGGCGGGCCTTTCTGTCTAGGCTCTTGGGATCCTCTTCAGGTCTCTTTCCAGTACCGAAGATATCTAAACGTAGCTGGTTGAAGGTTTAGGGAAGTGTCTTTCATGGGCACCTGAGTGTGAAGAACAAAATATCTAGGAGAAGAATTATGGGAAAGTCCAATTCTACGCTTCTCGTTTCGGAAGCGCTCATTGACCTGCTCAATCAGCAGATTCAGAACGAACTCAAAGCCTCAGCACAATATATGGCGATCGCCATATACTTCGAATCACAGAGCCTACCGGCCCTCGGCAGCTTCTTTTTCACTCAAGCAGACGAAGAACGCACCCACGCCATGAAGTTTGTCCACTACTTGCTCGATGCCGGTGCAAAGCCTGAAATACCGAGCCTCCCTAACCTGAGGAACGACTTCACGAGCGCCGCAGACGCTGTAGAATGCGCTCTGGACGGTGAACTGGAAGTCACGCGCCAGATCAACAATCTGGTGGGCCAAGCGACCAAGCACAACGACTACATGACTCTGACCTTTCTGCAGTGGTTCGTAACCGAGCAACTCGAAGAAGTCTCTACCATGTCAACCCTGCTCGATACCATCAAGCACGCTGGAGACCAACTCTTGCTCGTGGAAGACCTGGTGCGTCGCGGTGAGATCGGACACGCTCACGAGGGCGAATAACAGAGACTAGTATGAGGGAGGCGCCAACTCCAGAGAGTTGGAACGCACCGTCTCCTCAGTCGGCGAAGACTTGAATTCGGTCGACGCCGTACGGCAAGGGAGAATCGTTGGCGGCAACAACCACTTGGGCTCGAATGCGTTCGCGCAAGGCCGATACGTGGGAGACGACGCCAACGATTCTCCCTTCTTGTTTGAGGCTCTCCAAACACTCCAAAGAGGCCTCTAAGGCGCGTCGGTCGAGGTACCCGAACCCTTCATCGATGAAGAGAGTTTGCAAGCGCTCGCGAGAGTTTCTATCACTCTGTAAAATATCGCCGAGCCCCAGGGCCAGCGCCAGAGAAGCCAAGAACGACTCACCACCAGACAGAGTTGTTGCCGGCCTCTCTTTGGCCGCCTGAAAATCGACGATCTTGACTTCCAGGCCTTGCTGAAGAGCCAAGCAAAAGCGGTTCGGGGCGAGTATCTCAAGTCGCAGATTGGCCGCGCTTATCACCTTGGCAAAAACCTGTTCGAGATACCAGTCGTGAAAGGTCACTCCACCTGAGCCTTGAGCCAGACTGGCCAGTTTCTCCAGAATCGCGAACTTCTCCTCAAGGCCCCGAATCTTCACCACCAGGTCGTCGTAGCGGCCCACATCCTCAGTGGACTTCTCCAGTGCTCTTTCCAGGTTCACGCGCCGACTGATTTTCTGTTCGAGGTGCTCCCGCTCTCGGGCCAAGGCCTGGCGAATCTGGTCCGACTTCAGTTCGGGAACGGGTAGAGTCGCGAGGAGCTCTCTCGACTGGTGAAGTTGATGCTCCACCGTTCGGATCAACATCTCCTTGTCCACAACCGAGTCGGAGCCAGAGCGCAACTTCGACTCGCGCGAGAGTCGCCCCAGGGCAAAGCTCAGGGCGTCCCAGCCCGAGAACTCCAAGCGAAATCGCTCGATGAGAGTCTCCCGGATCTCATCGGCACTAGCCTGGAGCTGCTCGCGCCGCTTTTCCGAGGCCCTGGTCTCAGCCAACTGCATGGCGAACGTCTCGGCCATCAACTCAGCCCGCTCGGTTGTGAAGGTCACCTCCGAAAGCTCTTCGAGCCGATCCTTGAGGCTAGAAATCTCCGCCTCGATAAGCTCCGAAAGGCCGTCGAGATCAGTCACGTCGAGTTGTTCGAAGAAATCCCCGGCCACTCGAAACAGAACCTTCTGGCGCGCCTGCATCTGAGACTGAATCCCGGCCAGAGTCGCTTGCAACCGCTCCTTGAGCAAGCGCATCTTCTTCAACCGGACCCGCTCCGGCTTGAAGGCTGCCTTCAACTCTTGGAGTTCGTTAGCGATATCCTCCTTTTGGTTGACCTTCTCCTCGACCAGCGCGATTGTCTGACGAAGATTGCGGACGGTGTCCTTGTCGACTTCCAGACATTCAGAAAAAGTCAGCTCTCGCTCCTCCATCCGCCCGTTCAGCCTAGCCTTTCGCTCCTTGGCCTGTGCCAACTCACTCTCGGCTAATTTCAAGCGCTGGCTCAGCAGTTCGAGCGCCTCTTCGTGCTCAGCGCAGAGCGCACGGCTCTCGCGCCGCTTATTGAAAGG
>CAZVVF010000323.1:4847-5425 GCA_964630575.1 uncultured Burkholderiales bacterium
GTGGTCCAAGGAGCCGCAGAGTGGACACTCTTCACCGGCATTGAGAGTCGACTTCAACAGGTGCAGAGCATCGTGAAGCTCGAGCTCTCTCTCAGCAGCCAACTCTTCCTTGAGGCGAGAGCGCTCCTCTTTCAACTCTTGAATCAACTTGACGAAACGGGCCTCACGCTGTTCTGCCTGATCGTAGGCCTCTCGGATGAGATTGTTTTTTCGGGCCTCTCCTTGGGCTTCAGAAATACGCTCGAGCTCATCCTTGAGAGACTTGAGCTTCTGAGCTCCAGCGATTCTCTTTTTCATTTCCGAGGTGAGCTCCGCGACTCGGGCCTTGCTCCGCTTCAGTTCACCCGCCAGCTGCACCCTCCGCTCCGAGAGTTCGGCCAGTCGCTCCTTTGTTCTGGCAAACTCCGCAGACAAGAGTTCCGCCCCCCTCACGTCATCCTTGAGGGTCTCCAACCTTTCGATATTGCGGCGAAGGCTGAATCTCTCTTCCTCGAGTTGTCGGGCGCGCTCAACCTCGGCCTCCAAGAAATTGGTCTCCGACTTTAGCTTTTCATACTGATTTCTCTGCTGTTGCAATT
>CAZVVF010000324.1:0-5418 GCA_964630575.1 uncultured Burkholderiales bacterium
CCAGCCTGAAGACCTTTCCCAAGACCCTGCGTGAGTTTTTGACGGTGCAGGACGCTTATATCGACCGTCACGATCTGATCCCGGCCATTCATGCGTTGTCTATGATCGGTCGCTTTCAGGAGGAGGCGGACATGCGTCACGTGGGTTTGATGGACGCCATGCTCGAGGACGTGTCTTGGAACGGTGAGGCGATGCTGGCCTAAGGCCCTATGGCAAGGAGACCCCCAGCCTCGATGCTGTCTGCCGGGGGGCGCTTCGAGAGGTCAATTCTCGCGGAGCGCCTCACGCAGTTCGTGGTCCGGTAGCTTCAGGGTGGCCAAAAAGGCGATGAAGCAGAGCAGGGATGTCAGAAAGTAGACCCGCCGCTGGGCCTCTTGAATGGAATCGGCCAGAGCCGACATGAGAGCTTTGTCCGCTTTATCGGCTGCGGCCTTAGCGGCGATCTTGTCCTGCTTTTCTAGGGTTTTGCTATGGGGGCTGGAGGTGACAAGCTTTTGCAGCGTCTCCGTCATCATAGGAGATCTCTGTAAGGATCTGTAGGCGTGTTGGTCGCCGTTGAGGGCTTGTTCGAGGCGGGTGGTCACAGCGCGAAGGATGGTTCCGTGAATCTCGTTGACCTTGTCTGGGTCTTCGAGTTGACTGATATCTACGGTGAGGTCTAACGGGGACAACCAGCGGCTGAGTTGAGCTGGCATTTGAGCGTTGAGAGAAAGCAAGAAGATAGAACCGACTAGGGCCAGTCCCAGGGCGGTTCCGAGCTGGCGCACAAACTCCAGGGCACTGCCGGTCATTCCCTGGCGATCGATTGTCGTGGAGTTCTGCACGGCGATGGAGTACATGTCTTGGCTCGCTCCAAAGGCGAAGGCCAATAGAAATTGCAGAAGGTAGAAGACCGGATCGCTGAAAGGCCCTTGGAGCTGCACCGCTAGGAGACCCGAGGTGACACAGGCCGCGACGCAGCCTATGAGGGCGGTCTTTTGGTATCGCGCGGTTTTTTCCACCCGGCTCCCACCGAAAACGGCCCCTACAATACTCCCTATGATGAAGGGGAGCATGGCGGCGACGGCCTCACTGGCACTGGTACCTTTTACCACCGTGACAAAGAGGGGCAAATAGAGGAGGGAGCCCAGAAAGGCACCGCCCAAAGTGAAAGTGGCCAAGAAAGACCATCTGATGATCGGGTCGCGGGTGAGGGAGGTCTCAAACAGGGGTTCGTCGGGGAGCTTCTCGAGCCACCAGAAGAGTGGGGCTGCAAACAGGGCCAGGGCGAAAAGAGCGAGGATCTCTTTCGAGTTCCAGGAGTAGTCGACGCCGCCCCAACTCAGAGCCAGCATCAAAGGGCAAGAGAACAGGACCAGAGCTAGGGAGCCCTTCCAGTCGACCTGGGCCTTGCCAGGGGCCCGCACTGCAGGCATTTTGGCAAGGCCGACAAGACAGAAAAGTAAAACGGGGATATTGAGAAAGAAGCACCAGCGCCAGCCGAAGTATTGCGTGATGAGGCCTCCCACGAGAGGGGCGGCGGCGGCTCCGGACCCCAGAACGGTGGCGATTTGGGCCTGTACCTTCCCTTGGGAGCGGGGGGGGACTGTGAGGTCGATCGTGACATAGATCGAGGCCATCAATCCGCCTCCACCCAGGCCTTGAAAGACCCGCCAAAACAGGAGCTGGTTCATACTGTGAACCAGGCCGCAGAGCACGGTCGTTAGCAGATACAGGCCGAAGAAAAAATAGATGACACGCTTGGGCGTATAGGCGTCAACAAGCCGGCCACCCAAGGGGGTGGCCAAGGCTTTCGGTAGCAGATACGCTGTGACAACGGCGGTATAATCCTGAGCGCCAGAGAGTTCGGCGCTCACCTGGGGGAGCGCCGTGGCCAGGATCGTGTTGGACAGAGTCACCATGGCGAGGACCGTGTAGAACGGAGCCAGACTGTAGGGGCTCTGTGTTCTACCCGCCTCGCCAAGGTTTGAGGTCACGATCTATCTCACCGCACGTGTCATCTGCTCAGGGACTCTAACCAAGCGGTGTCCCCGGTGCGAGTTCGTTGATGGGCGCGACCAGGGTGACGGGGTCTCCCTGACCGCCTGCGGCCACCAGCATTCCCTCGCTTACGATGCCAAAGATCTTGCGCGGCTTGAGGTTGTCGATGATAAAGATGGTTCGGCCGGTCATGTCTTCAGGGGTGTAATCTTTACGGATCCCCGAAACGATGGTTCGGTCTTGACGGCTGCCATCATCGACAGTGAGGCGGAGGAGTTTGTCGGCGCCTTCCACGAGTTCGGCTTTGACCACTTTCACGGCGATGATGTTGATTTTGGTCCAATCCTCGTAGCCGATATACTTGGGACTCTCTTCAGCAGGTGCTTCTTTTTGGGGGGCAGTTTGTTCCACGGTGGGTTCCTTTCGGGAAGTCATTTCTTGTTCGAGATTTTCGAGGTCGAGTTTGGGCAGGAGTATCTGCCCTTCGCCCAGTGTCCATTCTTGGGTGAGGTCGGTTCGGAATTCGTCCCAACTCATCTGTTCCCAAGGAGTAGCACCAGGGTACTGAATCTGTTTGTAGATCTGTTCGGTGACGCTCGGCATGACAGGACTGAGAAGGCCGAGAACCTTCCGGAGTACCTGGAAGGAGATGGCAAAAAAGGCATCGAGCCGTTCTTTGTCACCCTCGTTTTTGGCTTTGTTGAGCGCCCAAGGCTTCTCGTCATCGATCAACCTGTTGAGCGACCGAACGAGTTCCCAGATGCTCTCCAGCGCGTCCTTAAAGCGAAACTCCGAAAAGCCACTCAAGGCGGCATCAAAATTGTTCAGAGTCGTCTCGGCCAGAGCTTTGTACTCGGGATAGTCCCCGATGTCGGGTTGGATCTTTCCACCCCGAAATCGGTTGCCCATGGTGATGAGCCGGTGCACGAGATTTCCAATGTCGTTGGCGAGATCGTAGTTGTAGCGCTTGGCTAGAGCCTCCACAGAGAAGTTTCCGTCGGAGCCGACCGGGGCTTCTCGAAGTACGAAGTAGCGCACCCCGGCTGCTTTGACCAAGGCGACGGCGTCGGCTGGGTGAAAAACGTTGCCGAGGCTCTTGCTCATTTTGGCACCATCAAAGTTCCAGTAGCCGTGGACCATGCACGATTTGGGGAGAGGGAGTCCGGCCGACTGGAGCAGCGCCGGCCAGATGATGGTGTGGAACCAAGGGATGTCTTTGGCCATGATGTGAAGGTCGCAGGGCCAGTGGTTGTCGTCGGGTTGGCCTTCGAGCGGGTCCTTACCAGCCGCGGCATTTTCGCAGGCCAGTTTGACGTCGAGTCCGCTCCCGGTCATATAGCTAAAGAGCGCATCGCCCCAAACGTAGAAGACGTGTTCGGAGTCCCAGGGTAGGGGGATTCCCCAACTGGTCGAGGAGCGACTGATGCAGAGGTCTCTCAAGCCGCCTTTGATGCGATTGAGCATCTCGTTTCGCCTGAAGTCTGGGACGATGGAGTCGGCTGTCTTTTCGTGGTACTCGAGGAGAAAGTCTTGGTATTTCGAGAGTTTGAAAAAGTAGGCGTCCTCGGTGAGAAATTTGAGGCGTGGGTCCTTCTCGGGCTCTTCCGGCAACTCCGAGTCATCGACGAAGCGATTGTCTGTGGTGTGGTACCAACCAGAGTACTCCGCTTTATAGACGTCACCTTGGTCGTGGATTCGTTGAAACACAGTTTGGACCGTGTGGTAGTGGGCAGGGCTTGAGGTGCGGACAAACTCGTAGGGTCCGATCTCAAGGAGATCCCAGGCCTCTTGGAACTGAGGGATCAGCCGGTCGCAGAACTCTTTGGGAGTGATCCCTTCCGAGGCCGCTCTGTCGGCGATGTTTTGGCTGTGCTCGTCGGAACCGGTGACGAGTCGACTGGGTATCCCGCTTCGTCTGTGATAGCGAGCCAGAACGTCGGCCAGAATGGTGGTGTAACCCGTGCCCATGTGGGGAGGAGCATTGACGTAGTAGATTGGCGTCGTAACGTAGTACTTGGAACTCATAGGCCCGGCCGTTCGCCTACCTAAAACAAAGGTCCTTGCCTCTCGCGGCAGGGCCTCTCGTTCAGCGGTAGAATCTTTTTCAATATGAGTCAAAAATTGAATGTAGCTGTTGTCTTTGGTGGTCGCGCGGGAGAGCATGAAGTTTCTGTTATGTCGGCTCGGTCAGTGATCGAGAACCTGGATCGGGAGAAGTACAATGTGATTCCTCTCTATGTGAGTCGAGATGGCCAATGGCTGCCGCCCGGGGAGGCGACGAAGCAGATTCAGGCAGCCGATGTTAAGACGCTGCAGACCACCGGCTTTGAGGTCGAGCTCGGCTTGGCTCTGGTCCCCGGCGTGGCGGACAAGCCGGGTCGCTGGCAAGGCGGCACGGCAGAGTTGGACAACATCGACATTATTTTTCCCGTGGTCCACGGTACCTATGGCGAGGATGGGACCCTCCAAGGAATGTTGGAGATGGCTGGCATCCCCTACGTGGGAGCCGGTGTTCTGGCATCGGCCTTGGGTATGGACAAAGCTCTTATGAAGGCTGTCTGCCAACAGGCCGATATTCCCGTGCTCCCGGCCTTTACGCTCACTCGTGGTCGCTGGGAGGGCACTCAGGGGGCAAAGCGTGAAGAGCTCTTGGCCCAGATAGAAGACATCGCCGGTTATCCGGCTTTTGTGAAGCCTTGCAACTTGGGCTCTTCAGTGGGGATCTCAAAAGTGAGAGATCGCGAAGAGCTGAGAGCTGGTATCGAGGATGCCGCGCGCTTCGACCGCAAGATTCTCATCGAGAAAGGATTGGAGTCTCCACGCGAGATCGAGCTGGCCGTTCTGGGCAATGATCATCCCGAAGTTTCCTCGCCTGGTGAGATCATTCATAGCGGAGATTTTTACGACTACGAGACCAAGTACTTTCAAACCGAAGGCCAGACCACCCAGATTCCAGCCGACTTGAGCCAGGAGCAGACGAAGCGACTGCAAGACCTCGCCATCGAGACCTTTCTGGCTCTGGACCTCAACGGTCTTTCACGGGTGGACTTCTTGATGGATGCGAAGGGCGATAATTCCATCTACCTGAATGAAGTCAATACTATGCCCGGCTTCACGCCCATCTCCATGTACAGCATGATGTGGCGGGCGAGTGGGCGACCCTACACCCAGTTGCTGGATGATCTCATCGCCCTCGGACTCGAGAGGCACAAGGACCGAACCCGCAATCAAACGAGTCCCGTTTAGGCTCGCGGCTTGAGTTCTTGGGTGATCTTGCGCTGAACCATCATGGCGAGTGCGACAAGATCCTGGACCGAGCCGAGACGCTCCTCGATGGCTAAGCTCACGGTCACCGCCTGGTCCGGGAAGAAGGCCACCACGACGAGCAAGGACTGACGGACTTGCGACTGGTTGCCCTTGCCCCGTTTGTGCGGTTCT
>CAZVVF010000325.1:0-5397 GCA_964630575.1 uncultured Burkholderiales bacterium
CGCTTCTCGGTGGTCGCCGGAGCATTAAAAAAGATCGGCCAACTGAAGCGCTCCGTCGGCGGTTTGGCGCTCTAGGTCTTGGCGTCGGCGCAGAGCCCAGTCGAGATAGCAGCCTTCGAGGTAGGGTCCCCGGTAGACTTCGAGAGCCGCCTGCAGTTCGGCCTTGGCTCGGTCGGTCTCGCCTTTGTCGGTGGCCTGTTGGGCTGAGGCGAAATGTTGTTCCAAAATGTTGACGTCGTGCCAGATCGACACATTGGGGTTGGAGCGGAGGGTCTCGCCGATACGCTCGACCACCTCTGCTTGAAAACCGAGTCCCTTAAAAATACGCCGGATGGCTGAGGTGCTCCAGTACAGACCTTTCTTGTCAGGGGCTTCATTGTCGGTCCACAGAGCGTCGAGGAGTATCTCTTCGTGGACCTGTCGTCCCCAATCATAGCCGAGGTAGGCGAACAGGTAACGCGTCCTTTGGGTTCGCCAGGTGCGGTCCGGAATGGTCTCTCCACCGCATTGCACTTCGAACGGTCCGAGTGAGGACAGTCGAATCAAGGATGGTGCTGCTATCGCCTCAACGCGGACGTGAAGCTTCTTGGCCAGGTCTCGCACCTCGGGACTGGGGTCTTGGCTCAAGAGTTTCCAGACAGACTCTGGAAGCTGCGATTCCTCTTGGCTCAGGAGTCGTGCCAAGCGTGCTCGGTCCTCGGGCTTTAAGAGCTGGTCCTCCAACATCTTGCTGAAGAGGCGCGGTAGGTGGTTGATGAAGCGACTCAAAAAACCAGGGAGAGGGTGCTTGGTCAGGGTCTCTAGTAGAGCGGGGATGAACCACATTGCGTGCTTTTGAATGTCCCGCGAGAGAGAGGGGGAGAGCAGTTGCCGACCGATGGATTTCCAGCGCTCGGCCTCCACCGGTTCTCCATCGGCGATCAAGGCGACAGCAGACAGGGCCACGGCGTCAGAAAAACCGAATTTGATGAGAGCCGGTACGGCGCGACGCAGGAGTCTCTTGGCATCCTTGTCGCCCACCTGGCGCAGCAGAAGTCCACCGTAGTAGTCGGTTAGGCAGGAGCGAAATCGGCCTACGGAACCGGCTATCTCTGTGGATTTCGACACCCAGTGGCGCACCTCGTTGGTGTTCTTGCGGAGCACCGCGAGGCGGGCCAATCCCAACTGGGCTTCCACCACAGCTTCGGCTTCTGGCTGACTTTGCAAGAGCTCCTTGTAGGCAGCCTCGGCACCGTTTGTATCACCGGCACGCTCCAGGGCTTGAGCGATGGCCAAGAAGCTCTCGCTCTGTTTAGGACTGCCGTCTGAGGTCCTGGAGGTCGAGGACTGGGGGTAGCTCTTCTCGGAGCGAAAGAGGGCCAAGAGTTCTTTGTCTAAACCGGCTTTGTCCAGGTCTTCGTCCTCCACCACAGACTTGACGAGTCTGACGATTCGCGCTTCCAGTGGGGGGCGGGGGACATCGTCGTTGGGCCGGGTGTAGTGTTGCAGCGCTTCCGACATCGAGTCGACTTGACTGGAGGAGGTCTTGAGCGCGTTGCGGAGTTCGCCGACGCTCTTTTCCGGCAGCACGGAAAGGACAGCCGCAGCCGAGACCTGATGGAGAACTTGCCCCTCCAGGCCCGAGGCCACACAGAGCTTCGTGGCCACTTCTCGGGCGCGTCTCACCCGCTCGGGTTGTCCCTTTTCCGGGGTGTTGCTCAAGGCTTGGCAGAGGGCGTTGATGGTGGTCATCAAAACGCTGGTGCCCTCTTGCTCCACATCTCGATCCTCTTGGACCTTACGGCGCTTGTGCAGTTGTTGCTGGACTAATTCGAGGAACCTTTGGGTCTCGAAGGGCTTGCGGAGGAAGCCGCCGACGCCCACCTTTTCGGCCCTCGCATCGTCTTCTAGAGAGGAGTAGCCCGAGACCAACAGGGTGCCGACTTCGGGTTGGTCTTTGCGAGCTTCTGAGAGCACTTCGATGCCGTCTGGACCATCCACCCGCACGTCGGCCACGATGAGATCAAAGGCGTTGCTCTTGGCCGCGTCGATGGCTTGAAATCCAGTTTCCACGGCGGTCACATCGTAGTCCTGGTAACTCAGGATCTGTTCCAGGATGGCCCGCATCTCGGGGTCGTCTTCCAGTAGAAGAATTTTGGCTCTCTTGACTTCCATGATCGTCCTTTCCTTATCTCGCTCCCTCAGCCCTTGGCCAGAGGAACAGTTAACACGAAGGTCGCCCCGCCGCCCGGTGTTTCCTCAAATTCGATATCTCCACCCCAGCGTCGAAGATTGGTTCGGCTCATCGACAGACCGAGCCCATTGCCTTGCCCGAGTTTCTTGGTGGTGAAGAAGGGTTCGAACGCTCGGGCGGCAACCTCGGGTTCCATTCCCGGTCCGTTGTCGGCGATCTTGACCTGAACGGAGTCTTTCTTGAGCATCACGGCGACAGCCATCTGCTTCTTTTCGGGTCCGCTCTCGTTGAGCGCGTCTATCCCGTTTTTGAGGATATTGACGACGGCCCAGTAGAGCTCGGAAAACACCGCGTGAACCTGATAGTCTCCCAGCAATCGGTGGTCTGCCAGGAGAATGTTGGAAGCTCGCAGGTAGGGGCGGACCGAGGCCACAGCTTCCTTCAATATCGGTATCAAGGGTTGAGTCTCGGGCAGATGGTTCACCTCCCCTTGGTCCACGGGTCGGCTGGTGAGGAGCAGTCGGTCGGTGACTTGTCGGCATCTGTCCACCGACCTCAGAATGGACTGGATCCCTTGGATGGCAGGTTCGGGCGTGGACTCAGGCTTGAGGAAGAAACTGGCTTGCTCGGCGGCCAATCGGATAGCACCCAGAGGAGTGTTGAGTTCGTGCGCCGCGTTGGCTGCCAAGCGTCCGGCCGCCGCCCATTGACTCGAGAGCACGCTCTCTTCTTGGGTCCGTTCCAGTTGAGCGTAGGACGCTTGGACCTCACGGTGCAGGTTGCTGTTCTCCATCGTTTTGTCGAGAAAATCCTTGAGCAGACTGCACCATTCGAGGTGACTCTCGGAGAAGGCGTTGGGGCGGCGTGCCAGGCACAGCATGGAGCCTGAAGGTCCGTTGCCCGGGAGAAAAATGGAACTCAAAAAACGCTGGCCTTCCAGCAGGACGCCGGACTCGTCTCGGGGGATCTCACTCAGATCAGGGGACTGAAAAAGGACCCGCTCGGCACCTGTGAGCTTCATGACGGATAGGCTGCCTTGCTGAAGAAGTTCCTGGTCCGAGGTGAGGGCCCCCTCAGTGAGCCCCTCGAAGTTCTCGATCAAGAGTCGCAGGGTCCGGTTCTGCTCGGCCACCTTTTCCTTTTCGGTCGCCACCTTCTCTTTTTCCAGAGCTTCTCTTGAGGCTGTCGCTCTGACCTCTGTCAACCGCCGCATAGAGAGGACGGCACTGCCCGCGTGGCGACCCACTGCGGTGAAGAAATCCATGAGGAATTCGGGGAAATGTCCGGACTCGTCGGAGGCCAAAAACAGCCACCCCTCGTTACCCAGCCGACTCGTCAAGAAACACTTCTTGCGCTGCCAAAAGGGGGCCGGCCAGGGCTCCTTGGCTACGATACCCGGTCGCACTGTGGGCGGGACCGCTTGTCCCACTGCAAGCCCCCAGGCGCTGGCTGGGGCAGGGCAGATGACCTGGGTGATTCGCCCGGTTTGGGTCTCGCTGAACAGGATCATAGCGCCGCTGGCGTCGGTGAGCCTGGAGCTTTCCTTGAGCAAGAAGCGTCCGAGGTCCTCGGTCGCCTCAGCGGCGTCCATCTCTCGGCCCAAGCCGTTGAGCATGGTGAGTTGTTGCTCTCTGCGATTGAGCAAGACCCCCTTTCGCCGGCTCTCAATCTCGCTGATCCTTTGGGCGCGGCGAGTCTCCTTGACCTTGGTTTGGGTATCGTCGAGCTTTTTTTGCAATTGAAAGTAGCGCAAGAGCATATCGGTATCCACGGTGGTGAGAAGAAAGAGCAGCGGCACCGCGAGAAGGAGGTAGGCGACATGGAGCTCGGCTAAGGAGCGGAGCATGAGAGCGATCGCTGGATAGGACACGACCAAAAAGAGGTCCGAGCGAAAGGGCGGTTCGGTGGTCCGCAAGAGCAGTGACGACACCAGGAAGAGTTCGGTGGCAAAAAAGTAGGTGTCCATCCCGAGCTCGCTGCGACTGGCCAAGAAGAAGGCGGTGACAGTCGCCGGTATGAGGGCTTTGCCTCCCTCACAAATAACACGCCAAGTGATGCGAGAGGTGGAGGCGAGCGCCAGAGACGCCACGAGATCGGCGATCAGGGCCACGGAAGGGGGAATCCCTGGGGTCACGAGCATGGCGAGCACGACGCCGGGGGCGATCCGCTGCAGAGCGACCTTGCGAGAGCCTCCCACAAAGAGGTCCAAGCAGATGACGGTCAAGATATAGATGAGCAGAAGAGAAAGGGGTTTGGCCAGGCCCGTGTTGGTGGTGGTGACAAAGTAGGCTAATCTCGTGGCCACACCAACGGTGAGCCAGGTCAAGGCGAGCGCTTGGCTAGGTTGGTCCATATCGGCTTGGCGCGAACGCGGCGATGGCTGGGTCACAGGGGTTGGTTCTCATTTTGTGGACAGGTCCCTCGCCAGCACCCGGAATGGCCTCGGATGTTCCACCAGCTGACAAAGAGATCGTGGACTCTTATAGAAGAAGCCGACTATGCCCAAGTTTCGCTTTATCGTTCAATCGGCGACTGGCAAGGTCCGCCGGGGTACGTTGACAGAGGCCGATTCAGAGGCTGCTCGTCGGCGACTGGAGCAGGCCGGGTTTGCTGTCACCTCTCTCATCGAAGAGGTAGAACTGGTGATAGAGGCCCCCCCGGGTGGAGACGGGCGTCCCAAACTCATCCATAAAAGGGCGAGTATCATCGCTTTTGAAGAAACCTGGTGGGAGAGGCTCTGGCGTCTGTTTCACACCTACTTTCTGCGTCGCGAGGCAGCCTTGGTGTTGGCCGCGACTGGCCTGGTCTGGATGGTGGTGGGTTTGGCCGGAGGGCCTCAGAACTCTGGCCCACCAGAGCTCGAGTACAGCGGTTATAAAATCCAGGTTATTACCGACGAGCAAGATTACGCCGCTAAGACAATGGTCGTCCGTTTGCCTGATATTCCGTTTAAAGCGACCAGAGCGGTCGATGCCCAGGGCCAGGTCGAGATCGACTTTGAAGCTGCCGTCGCGCCGCACAGGATCGAGGTCGTTCTCATGGAGGAGGACCAGGTGGAGGCACGAGCTTCCGGGCTCTTGCTGGACAAGGGCGAAGGGCGGCTCGAGTTCCGTCCGGAGTTGAAGAGAGCGTCGAAGGGGTAGTCCCTCGGCCGGGCGCTGGAAATCGCTCAGCCCCCTAAGGTCCCGATATGGGTGTAGAGCGGGACAAAGATAGAGAGCAAA
>CAZVVF010000326.1:0-5396 GCA_964630575.1 uncultured Burkholderiales bacterium
CGGCCGAGCGCGCTATTGACGCAGGTCTGATCGTGGTGGCTGCTGCGGGCAACGAATGTCAGGGAAATCAGTGCAGTGGGACCATCACCAGCCCTGGAATCTCTCCGCGAGTGATCACCGTTGGAGCCCTCGACGACAAGGGCACCGAGGCTCGCGGTGACGACCGCGTGTACAGCTCATCGAGTCGTGGCAAGAAGAACGGTGGCAAGCCCGATCTGGTCGCAGAGGGAGTCAATGTTCTCGCTCCCTTGGCAGCCAAGTCTCAGTTCGCTCAAAACTTGAGCGCTGCGGCCAATTACGTGGCTCTAGCGGGCAGCAGTCAGGCGGCTCCTATGGTCGCTGGTACTGTGGCCTTGATGCTGCAAGTGAACCCGAACTTGACCCACGAGGAGGCCAAGAACATCCTCAAACGCACCGCCGACAAGGTGAAGGATGCTCCCAAAGCTGCGCAAGGTTCTGGTCGACTCGATGTAAAGGGTGCCGTCGCAGCCGCCAAGCGTCGTCTGTAGTCTAGAGATTCGTCACAATACTGGCTGTGGGCAGGAGTGTCGCCAGCAGTACGACGCCTACAAAAACTCCCATGACGATCAAGGCCAACGGTTCCACCAAGGTCGCGGCGGTGTCGATGGCTGACTCGACCTCGTTCTCAAAAATTCTAGAGAGTCGATTGGCCATCTTGGGAAGTCCTCCGCTCTCTTCTGCCACCCTAATGAGGTGAACGGCCAGAGTAGGGAAGACCTCGTGGTTTTCCAGGGAGTCGGACAGGAGGTATCCGTTTCTGAGGTCCTGATGGGCCCTTTCCATTCGCGATTCAAGCTCCATATTTCCCATCATTCGGGACGCGCATTTCAGGCTGGCGTCCAGTGTCGCACCCGAGTCCAGAAGCGTAGCCAAGACGGACAGAGTTCGGGCAGCAGAGAACTTGAACAGGAGCGGCCCGAAAATGGGGACAGAGAGAATGTGGGTATCCACCAGTCTTCGGAACGATTCTTTGGGTTTTCCGGAGCGACCACCGGTGTAGTGCGTGAAGAGGGCAAAGCCCAAGATTCCGACCGCTGCGACGGTCACAGGGTGGAAAACGAGGCCTAGTCCATCAAAGACAGCGCGCGTGATGAGTGGCATTTCAGCCCCCAGGGATTGGAGCAGTTCTTTCTCCCTCGGAAACACGAACCAGACCATGGTCAAAACCATGATGAGCATCAAGACGATGATTATCAGGGGGTAGATCATGGCCGCTTTGAAGCGTTGTTCGAGATAGGAACTCCGGTCCAAGTAATCGCCGATCTTATCCAGGCATTTGTGCAGGGTCCCGGAGTACTCACCGGCTTGGACCAGATCGCCTGTCACTCGGGGAAAGATGTTGGGATGTTGGCGCAGCGCGTAGCTGAAGGTTTTTCCGGCGGTGAGTTCCCGGTTCATGTCCCTCACCGTTTCACCGAAGAGCAGAGACTCGTCCTGGGAGAGGTGCCTCAGGCTATCCATCAGTGTAATTCCACTTCCGAGCATGAGGCCGACGCTACGGAAGAAACGTGACAGTTTCTGGTGAGAGACGCTTCTTTCCATCTAGTTTCTCGGCCTTATGCTGCCTTCGATGATGAGGTGAGGTTCTCCGACCTTTTTGCGCTTGACGCTCAGGCGATAGTGGAACAGACTGGTGCCGCTCGGATTGGTGATCTTGAAGTCGTCGAGGCGTCGAGTGAGGACCCGGCCTTTCCCGTCTCGAAAGCTGGCCAAAGTTTGACCGTTGTAGGCTTCGAGCTTGATGGGAATCTCGCGGGCTGAAGGAGCTTCAGGCCATGGAACCTCGCGTCGGAACACCTTATCGCCCGAGGCGTAAAAGACCAGCCAGTGGTCCCAAATGGGTCGACCGTCCGCGGTAAAGTGGAGTTGCCCGTCGCTGTCCTTCATGGTGAGGCAACTGATCGCCATACCGTCGGCTGCGAGCGAGATGCTGTCGATAGGGGCCGCTTGCAGGTCCTGGGACAAGAAGGCTACCGCCAACTGCAAGTTGCCCATGATCTCTTGGTGGTCAGCCGTTTTGCTCCAGGCGCGCTGGCTGCTGAAATAGAGCGCAAAAATAAGGCTCATCAGGAGCAGAAGAAGGCTCGATGATATGACCAACTCAACAAGGCCAAACCCCCGCGACTGGGCTCGCCTTTTACTCTGGTTTGAAGTAGGTCTGAAAGTTGACACTTTGTCCTGGGCCTTTATCGTAATATGCACGAACGCAGACTGATTTGAGACCTGGGGCCACGGTTTCTACCAGGACTTCAATCTCGTGTTCGCCTCTTCTCGGGTAAGGTGATGGGGGGAAAGAGCCGACCGCAGAGTCACCCTTACGAGCATCGAAAACAGTATCGGTATCAGGAATCTCGTCGTATCCTAATTCGCGCACGTTCTCCATCACTTCGCGAGCGATCTCAGTGGCTTTTAGGACCTTCTCAGCCTTGACGGATTGCTGCAAGCCCATAGCGTAGACACTCATAATCGCCAAGGCAGCCGTCGTTATTAGGCCTAAGGCCAACATCACTTCGATGAGGGATACTCCGCGCTTTGCCTTGCGGGATATTTGCTCAGCGACTGATGGCATCGGGGCTCTTTCGCCGTGGTTTGGAAAGTCGCCTCCGACATGGTGCTGGTCTCACTCCTCGGGTTTGTTCGATGGCTCTCCTATGAATATTTCCAGCTTGAATTCGTCTTCGTCCTCGAGTTCGACGCCTGGGATCTTGGGCCAAACCGGATGTTCCCTGACTGGTATGGTGAGGGATTGTTCGTAGCTTGGGTAGCCCGGTACATCGATGGTCAACGTATAGTCTCCAGGGACTAGATATCCCCAGTATCGACCGCTCGGTTTGGTGGCTATTTCGGTGGTGTTTTGGCCTCTGGTGAATTTTAGTTGAGCAAGGCCCACCGTTTCTGGGAGCTGCTTGAGCAGGACCTGGGAGTAGTCTGTCTTCTCGGCTGCTTGCTGGGCTTCTTCTCGGGATTCAAAGGCGTTGAGGTTCCACAGGGTTCCGCGAATTCTGACTGGGTGGTTGGGTCCCGGGATGATGGCTTTGAGCTTCTTGGCACCCAAGCAGTATCGACACCTGTCACCTTCGAGCGTCCCCTTTCCCTCACACCACTTGCAAGTGATGGAACGGCGCGTATCGCCCTCGTGCAGAGGCGCTTGACTGGCCGACTTGAGTCCAAAAACGAGCATGATAGCCATAAAGCCAAAGACCACGATGTAGGCTATGATCTTGGCTTGCTTCGAGTCCAGAGCGCGAAGTTTCTCTTCGTCTTTCATGGTTTAACCTTCGCTAAGCAGGCGCTTGGCTCATCCCAAGTTCTAGGGCCCTGGTGTCTCTCGATGGTGGACTCCTTCGAGGGGCGAGAACTCTGCCGTCAGCCAGCGAGTCCCTCACCGGCGACAAAGCCTGATGCCCAGGCGTTTTGGAAGTTGAACCCGCCGGTGATACCGTCCACATTCAGCAGCTCCCCAGCCACAAACAAACCAGGCACGCGGCGACTCTCCATGGTGTAGATGTCTATTTCGTGTAGTTCAACGCCGCCTGAGGTGACGAACTCTTCTTTAAAAACCCCTTTGCCTACAACTTGCAAGGGGAGCCCTTTTAGGGTCTGAATGAGTCGGCTCGTGGAATTGGGCGTGAGGCGATTCCAGGTTTGCTTCGCTCCGAGGCCTGCTGTCTGGATGAGGCGACTCCACAATCGTTTGGGAATTTCTGCAAAAGGGCTCGCTTTACCGATCTGCTTGGGCGAACTCTGAGCTTCGAGAAGATCTTCCAGGCGTTCGGCTTCATAGTCTGGCAGCAGGTCACACAGAAGATCGGCGTGATAGTTGCGCTTGGCGAGTTCCCGCGCACTGAAGGCCGAAAGCTTCAGGACTGCAGGGCCGCTGATTCCCCAGTGAGTGATGAGGAGCGGACCCTCAGATTCAAAGTCGGGGTCGCTGATCAGTCGGAGCCGAACTTTGGGGACGCTCAGGCCTTGGAGTCCATCGATTGCGGGGTGCTTCACGCAGAAGGTAAAGAGGGAGGGTATGTCCTCGGCCAATCTGTGGCCGAATGAAGTGAGCCATTCGGTGGCTCGAGAAGCTCCGCCGGTTGCCAGGAGGATACGCTTGGCTTGAAGTTGCCCGTCTCCAGTGAGCAAGGAGAATTGGCCCTGTCGATGAGTGACGCTCTTGACTCCAACCTTCATGCGCAACTCAATGCCGAGTTTGTGCGCTTGCTTCATCAGGCAGTCGATGATCGTTTGGGAGCTGTCGGTCACTGGGAACATCCGGCCGTCGGGCTCGGTCTTGAGGGAGACTCCGCGCGCTCGAAACCAGTCCACCGTGTCGTAGGGCATGAAGCGAGTGAGCAGAGCCTCCAGTCTCGGCCCACCTCTTGGATAGCAACCCAAAAGGATATCGAGATCGTCGCAGTCGTGTGTCACGTTGCAACGCCCCCCGCCAGAAATGGAGACCTTGCGAAGCGGTTTGGCCGCTCGATCGACGACTAGCAGGCGAAGTGAGGGATTCAGTTCCTTCGCTCGTAGGGCGGCGAACACGCCGGCAGCGCCAGCCCCCACAACTACCACGTCCCAGTTCAATAGGGACCCTCTCCCAAGCTACTGCTCATGGGAGTAAAACTCCGATCGAGTTTCCAGTCGTCGTTCGGGGTGGCTCTCACAATGTTGTAGCTGACCTGGCCTCTCCAGCCGTCAGCAAACAGAAAATGAGTCTTGACCTTCATGGCTTGGCCCTCCATACCAGGCTCCGTGAATCCGTTTGCGCTGTGAATTAGGATGCTCTTGAGGGCACCGTGTTCGTCAGTGGCCTTCCTGTAGGCCGCTGCGAGCGATTCGTGGTCGTTGTTCTTGAGCCACTCGGAGCTTCGAAACGATACCGCACCCTCAAAGTCAGAGCTTTGGATGGCGACTTGATAAGGTGTAAAGAGGGTGGTTTGAAGAACCTGTATCTCGGCGGCCTTTTTCTGAGAGAAATAGTGAAAGACATAGAAGATCCCCCCGAAGAGTAATATCAGGACCAGGCAGCCCCCGAAAAGGCCTCTCCAACTGGCAGACTTGTCGCTGTTGGACCCGCTCACTCTTCGGTCTCCAGACCGGGTGCCTCAAGCGCCTCGCGAGCTTTGCTGCGGTCTCCGACGACTACCATGAGGTCGTTGCGCCGAACGACCTCTTCGGCGCTCGGTGAAACGATGATCTCTTCGCCGCGTCGCAGGGCTATCACATTGAGTCCAAACCTCCGTCGCAGGTGGAGTTGGTTCAGTGTCAGTCCGCAGTAACTCTTGGGAGCCTTGAGTTCGAACATGGAGTACTGAACCGAAAGAGGCACGACTTCCACGAAGTCTTTGGGGGCGAGAAAGTCACGGGCTAGTCGGGCAGCGACC
>CAZVVF010000327.1:0-5388 GCA_964630575.1 uncultured Burkholderiales bacterium
CCTGTTCGGCGGCCAGAATTTTGGCCGTAAAGGTTGTGTCGATTGTGACGTTTTGCTGTCCCATTGTTTTGATCAGGACTTTGGTCGCTGCCTTTCCCGGTAGCTCGGCTGCGGTGCCTGCGGGAATGGGAGTTGAGGACCCCGAGGCTGCAGGGGTTGGCGAAGCGGAGGTCTTGCCTTCGTTCTGGCAGCCCGTTATCAACGATAGGATCACAAGGGACGAGGCCGCTGTGGCTTTCCAGTTCAGATGTCTCATGGTTTTGGTGTCTCCTCAGCTTGGACAGAAGTCAAAAAGTCAGGGGTCAGTTTTCTGTTTGGCACATCCGCGCCTAGGGCTTGTTCTAGTCGAGAGAAGGCTAGGTCGCGATCGAATTTCGTTTCCACAAGGTTTGCGCGAGCGGCGATCAAGTTGCGGAGCGAGTCCGAGACTTCTAGACTCGTTGCCAACCCGTTGATGTACCTTTGACGTGCCATGTCATGATACTCGGTGGCGTTAGAGAGTTGTTGTTGAGCCGTGGTGACGTTGAAGGCGGTTTGCTTGAGTTTCAGCCAGTACTGGTCGACTTGAAGGATGATCTGATTCTCTAAGTCCACTTTCTGAAATTCGATTTTGTCCAGGGTGGCTTTGGCCTCTTTGACTTTTGCCTTGCGGTAACCACCATCAAAGATGGACCACTGCAGCTGAAGCACCAGGGAAGGGTAGTTCACCGGACTCAAGGACTGTCCAAACGCGGTCTGGTAGTTCGCCGCCAAGGTGAGCGTCGGTTGGTTCTCTCCATAGGCTGCGTCCACCAGCTTTTGAGCTGAGGCGAGGCTGTATTCGATGGCTCGCATCTCGGCCCGGTGGTTCAGGGCAAACTGCTCAAGGGCAGGGACCTCTATGTGAGGGGACACCTCGGCGTCGGGCGGGCTAACGGGCTGGGCGTGAAACTCGTGCTCGTTCAGAACATTGGCGATTTGAGCCTCTGCTAGGTCCACATCGGTCAGATTTTGAGCGAGTTGCTCCACCGAGCGAGTGACTTCTATCTCGGCTTGCAGGATGTCGTAGCGCGACTGTACTCCCTGTTCGAAAAGAGCCTGTGTGTCGGTTAAGTTCTGGTTGGTAACGGTCAGGTTCTGGCGGGCAACGGCAACCTGAGCATCCGCCTTGAGCTTTTGGAAGAAGGCCACTTTGAGGCTGTAGATGAGGTTATACTTGTCGATGTCGGCTGAGGCTGAGGCTGTGTCGATGTTAATGAAGGCAGCGGCTATGGTGTTTTCGACCTTGCCGAAGGTGGTGAGCAGGACCTGAAGCGACAACTGGAGTTGGTTGGTCAGGGGGGAGACGAGAACGAACTCATCTGGAAACGTGTTGTTGTTGACGAACGAATTCGGAAGCAGGGAATTCGTTGAAACACTCGTTTCTCGCTGCAGATTCGTACTGTCTTTGAGAACGAGTTGAGGGTTCTTCTGACTCTTCACTTGCTCATACTGAGCTCTGGCGGATTCTACTTGCTGGGCTGCGGCCTGCATCACCGGATTCTGTGCGAGCCCGAGAGCGATAAACTCATCGAGTTCCATTTCCTTGACGCCAGATGGTCTTTGGGGCGGAGTGACCTCGAGATGGCTGCTTGGGTCGTCCTCTTGACTTTGGACAGATCCGACGAACATCAGGATGAAGACCAGAATATAAACAATACGGGTAACCATGTTAGATGTGGGGGATGCTTCCTTTCGAGAGCGGCGGATGGCCGGGGGGGGTTGCTTGTGCAACGAAGGTCAGTTCTCCTTGTTTGCCTTCTTGCGCTCTGCCATCCTCTGGAGCCAAAGGGGGTAGGGGACAACCTCCACCCACCTAATGTCGTTGCTCCGGTCGCATCGGACTCTGACCTTGGACCCGATTCGTATACCGCCACGGCTGGGCGTAAATTCTGTACCCGGGCCGTGCGAAAAGTAGACTTTATCACCAAAGAAGTCGGTTTTGATGGCGAAGATGTTGTCGTCGAACATGATACACTCGCCTTGGAAGTCTTTCTGATAATAGAGCCCAAGGTTGGCCCCGTCGAAATCAGGCCCCAGGTAGCGGTAGTTCCATCCTCGGGTAGCCTCAATCTCTTGCAGGTTCTCGACGATGGCTTCCTGTGCGGAGGTCGTGGCGGCTAGTCCAGCCATGGCTATGAGCGTGAGCCCTAATTTCCAATTCTTCATCGTGTCTCCTTAACGGTGCGCCCAGGAAGGAGCACCGGCTCGCTCCATCATCGCTTCGGTGGGGAAGAGCCCTCTTTTGACCTGCTCGCACGGACTGCTAGGACGCGCGTAAGTGACCTTGCGAGGAACGGTCTTGAGGAGCTTGCCAATATGAGTAAAATATCCGTCGGCGAGATGTTGGCTTCCTCCGCAGAGTAGGTGTTCAATCCGCCAAACGGCGTAAACCAAGGTGGTCGCGTTTTGGCTGTTGAGAAATGGCGAGAGAGCTTCCACCGTGTTGCTAGCATCCATAACCTCGGCGATGGCGGCGGCATCCGGGGATATCGGGGCCTGATTGTCGGCATAATAGATGAGAGACGGAATGATGCGAGCGAGGCGCCATTCGCTATAGTATTCCAGCATGTGGTGGTCGAGTGGGATACGCTTGTTGTCGAGGATGAGTTTGCGGGAACCGAGGGCTTTGTCGTATTGCGCTTCGGTCATCCTTGGGAAAGTAGACCCCAGGGCGCGTCCCCCAAGAAGACGACGCAGGTCGAGTATTTTATCCCGGTCGTGACCCAGAGGTTGCGATAGAGTCATGTAAATGAGGTTTCCATGCTGGAAGCGGACCGAGTCCCCGCCCTTGACGGTCACATCGTACTCGAGGTCGGCACCGCACAGAACAGTTCCGTTGACGCGAAGGCTCCGATCGGGTTCAAAGGCCCCGAGACTGTCGGTGACCTTGTCAAATTTCAGGGTTGGGTTGCCAGCCGCTGCGGCCACTTCACACCCCATGCTGTGAGCCATGATGTTCACGTGGCTGTTGGGGAATCGCTCTTTGAGAGCCAACATAAGACGGCGGGTTCCGAATCTTCCGACCTTTCGCGCCAAGAGGGTTTTTCGGTGGTAAGCTCCAGGGAGCTTGAAGATGAACCCACTGACTTGAGAGTCCCATTGCACACCAAGAATTCCCACGGTTTTGCCGTGCTTGGCGTACTCAGCCTTGATCCGTTCGGCCAAGATTGTGAATTGATGACTACTCGATGCGCGTGGCGTCGCGAAGCCGTGAATCAGGACCACAATGTGGTCGGGATTCGGTTCGTCGGCAGCAACCGTGTTGAGGGCGGTGACCACTTCTTCCTCGGAGACGGTCGCGTCTTCGCCTATCCAGACATGACCAAAGGTTGAATCATCGGCCGAGACGGCACAATTGAGAAGGAGTGCAATAAAAAGAGAAAGCCAAATCTTGCCCATTGACTTCGGTTCTAATGGTGTATTGGTATTCCTTCGTGGTGTAGGGGCACAAGCTCGCCGTCCGCTGTTCGCGGGGGGGTCAGTCCTGGCTGAATGTAACGGTGGTCGAGCCTTCGATAAGCTGCAAGAAGCAACCGCCCATGCCGGGCCACTGATCGGGGACCTTGCGCCCCTCGAGTCTGTGGTTAAACACACCGGTCTCTCCCACATAGAGTCCTACTTGATTAGAGAGGGCGGTATTGAACTCAAAGGTGCCAGCGGGGAAGCCCTTCAGGCAGTTGGCACGTGGAATGATAGGCGGTTGTTTGGCCCGTCGTACAAATCCGAAGATTGGATCGTTGTCAAAACTCAGCGTGTGCTGCAAACTCTCGCCGGGTTGGAGGTCAACGATGTCTTTCTTTCTGATATCTTCCCACGTTTGCTTTACGAAAGGTTGGGCTTCGTAGTTTTGTGTCCCCTTGACCACCATGGCCGCCTTGAGGCGGTAGTCTAGTCGGTAACGACAGAACTTGACGACCTCCTGGCTCTGGTTGGTGATAGTGACCTGGAATGTCGGCAACGTCCCGGCCTTAAATGTTGGCTGTGACGCTGAGAGCGTCATGGCAACGGCTTTAGGTTCGGCTGACGTCGCTTGGGACATGAGGACTCCAATACATAGGATCGTAAGAAGATTTCTAATGAGGACTCGCTGGTGCGATACCAATGTCATTAGGCGATAGCATTATTTTGGTCGATGGCGACCAGCTGGTTGATCGGTGGTTTTCCGTTGAGGGAGGTCAGGTGCTCGCCCAACGGAGGCTCTGCCAAGTCGATGGACTCAAGGCCTCCGCCAATTTCCCAGAAGACTTCTTTTCCATCTTCCCCAGGACCAACATAGATGCGGTTGGTTCCCTGGTTGGAACTGAATACGTCGCCGGGCTTGTCGAAGTAGCGCCACTCACCAGGTACCAGTTTGTCGTTGGCCGGGTCGAAGCGGGTGTACTCAACGTTTGCGATAGCGCCGTCGGCGTTTCCGGCTGAAGCGAAGTCTACGGAGACCTCAAACCCTGAGTCGAGGTTATCCCCGTTGGTGTCGTGGGAATCAAAGTGGGAGTGGAGCGAGAGCCCCTGGTGCGAACGGTTGAAGTCGTCGGCTCCCACGGTGTCGAGTTGGGCCTTGAGGTTCAAGAGGCGCATCGGTGTGGCGCAGTCGAGAATGTACTCATCCTTGTTGTTGAACATGTCTTGAATCGCGTCGGAGGGCTTGACGGGGTTGCCCTGGTCATCGGTCTCACGCATCTTCATGTACTGGAAAGGTTTGTTGTCTTCGCCGCGAGTTTCCACAACTTCCCAGAACTCGTTGCGGCTGAGAATCTTGTTGTCGCCGCGCACTTCGGGTGGAGTGAGCTTGGATTTGGGCATATCAACGATGTTCTCGGTAAAGTCCCAGGCCGGGTTCGAGGCGTCTTCTGCTGCTTTCACGAGGTTTCCGCGAAACTCGACGTTGTAAACATCTTCTTTGGTCACAGCACGGGTGGTGACGGTGCCGTCGGCTGCGGTGACGGTGAGGGCGTCGCCCACACTCAGTTTCCCACCGGCGCCGTTGCCTGCATCCGTGATTGTTACGGTGCCACCGTCTCCACCAAAGAGGCCAGAGACGATCTGGGCTTTTGAACCGCTGAAGTTGACCGCCGCACCATCGGTGTTAGGGGCCGGGCCTGGATCCGGCGTTGGGTCTACGCCGCCAACAGGACCGGTTCCGGTGTTGGGGTCAGTTCCGGCGCTCCCTCCGGTGTTGGGGTTGGCTCCGGTGTTAGGATTTGCTCCCGCGTTAGGATTAGCTCCGGCGTTGGGATTCGCTCCCGCGTTGGGATTGGCTCCGGCGTTGGGATTCGCTCCGGCGTTAGGATTCGCTCCGGCGTTAGGATTCGCTCCAGCGTTGGGATTGGCTCCGGCGTTGGGATTGGCTCCGGCGTTGGGATTGGCTCC
>CAZVVF010000328.1:0-2931 GCA_964630575.1 uncultured Burkholderiales bacterium
CGTCTTTGAGGGCTTCGTGGATGTTGCGCCCCGATAAGAGCGGGACCTCCCCGTAGTAGGGGTAGCCCGGCTGCACGGATTTGAGCTTGCTGAAGAGGGTTCGATCGGTTCGGATTCCCAGCGACACCGTGAACATCTCCGAGGTTAGGAAGTGGTCATAGTCTTTGGCCGCCTCCAAGAGCCCCTCGGAAAAAGGCTCGGTGGAAAAGGCGACAACATCGCCTCCAGCTCCCTTTTTGGTCTCCTCGGCCAGGGCGCGATCGACGGAGTGGCGCCACCCACTCACAACCGAGAGCGAGAGTGAGGCGAGAAAGACGCAGAGAGCAAATAGGGAGAGTTGGGCAAGCCCAGCGCGCAGTTCTCTGTAAAAGAACCGAGAGTGCCAGGCCTTCATCAGTGGCTTTTTAGGACTCCCGAACCAGTGGCATGGTCATACAGTGGGGACCGCCACGGGCTCTTGAAAGTTCGTGCCCACCGATCAGGTAAACCGTCTTCTTGCTGGGGTCAAAAGGAGACGCTTTGCCAGCGACCACGTCGTCGGCTTCAATGACTCGGTAGCCGTTGTCCACGAGCTCTTCGATGGTACGCCGATTGCGTTCGTAGAGAATGATGTTGCCGGGGCTCAGTGCCACGGCGTTGGCGCCGTCGGTCCACTGTTCGCGTTTTTGGCAGACGATGTCGCTACCGCCACAGCGGATCGGCTTGAGGTCGACGCCCTCATCCTTTAGGGCCGCCAGCAGAGAGGATTTGAGTGTTGTTCGAACCTGGCCTGCGATGATCTCTTTTTTGACGACAGGACACAGTTCAGGCCCATCTCCCATGAAGAGGGGAGGGTAGACTAGGCACTCATTCTCACTGGTCTGAGAGAAGACCGTATCGAAGTGCATCAAGGCTCTCTCCTGAGGCAGGAGGACCATGAGGATCATCTCAAACGAGGAGGTCTTGGCCAGTTGGTTGGCCAGAAGGTCCACGGCTGTGGCACTGGTTCGCTCTGAGCGCCCGATGATGAGAATTTTGTCGCTGAACACGGAGATGTCTCCGCCTTCCAAGCCGGGGAGAACATCTCTTCTGAGGTACCCTGGTTTGCTCAACTCGTGAAAGAGAAACTCATCGGATTTTCGCAGTTTGAGTTCTGGGTGATAGCCGTAGGCGTACTCCATAATGAGGGGCTCTCGTCGGCGAGCGCGACGAGCCATGGAGCCGACGATGGCGCTCTGTTGAGCGACCACCAAGGGGTCTCTCACGAAGAGGAGATTGGGGAGCGGGGTGATGGACCAACCGAAGGTGCCGTCGTCGTGCTCCAGGCCCCCTATCACCGCGTCGCTCAGGTCGGACGGCGAGAGGGAATTCAGCTTTTCGACAACTCTAGGGTCCAACTGCTCGAGATAGGCGAGGGAGCCTATGAAGGAGTTTCGGACGCTTTCGTCCTCTAGGGTTTGGCTCAGAACATCCTGGATATCCAGAACTCTGTCAGCGGCCAAGGCCAGTATTTTGGTGAAGCAATCGTGCTCTTCTCGGGCGGCGTCACCAAACAGAATATCTTCGAAGAGAAGCTCGTTCATCATGGCCGGAATCATCCGGTCGACTTCTCGTCCCGGTCGATGGGTCATCACAGCCCTCAAGCGGCCGATTTCAGAGGTGACGTTGAGTCCATTTGGGAACATTGTTTCAGACATGCTTCTGGCCTTTGGCCGCGATCGGATCATTCCTGTCTACCACGCGGCCATCTCGCATAGTGATCACACGGTCAGCTTTGGCTACCACCTCCGGACTATGACTGACCAGGATGAGGCTCGAACCTTTCTCCTTTTGCAGCGAGACCAAGAGGTCTAAGACGTGCTCTCCGTTGGCGCTATCGAGGTTGCCGGTGGGCTCGTCGGCAAAAATCATTTTGGCATCGTTGACCAAGGCTCGGCACAGAGCGATCCGCTGCTTCTCACCTCCTGAGAGTTGATGGGGGAAACTGTCTCGGCGGTCCGATAGGCCAACCTCGTCGAGCAACTGTTTCGCCTTTGCGAGGGCCTCTTTGGACCCGGCGAGTTCGGCTGGGAAGGCCACGTTTTCAAGCGCGGTCATGGAGGCAACCAGGTGGAAGGATTGGAAGACGAATCCGATCTCTGTGTTGCGAAGTTGCGCGAGTTCTTTTTCGGAACTGGTGGTGATGTCCTGACCGGCGATGATAACTTTGCCGCTGGTAGGAAGATCCAGTCCCGACAAAACAGTGAGAAGCGTGCTCTTGCCGCACCCACTGGGACCGGTGACAGCCACAAATTCGCCTGCTTCCACGCACAGGTCGACCCCTCTAAGAGCCTCTACATCTGGGGCGCCCTCACGCTGGTAAGTCTTAAATACCGATTCGGCGCTCAAGTGACATGTCATGTAGGATCTCTCCTTCCCCTTTTCCCCGAGGAGAAAACGAGTCCTCGACCGGGCGCTTGGCCGACAAGGCATGGGGGGGGTGTCGGGATGGGCTTGCTTCGCTGTGGAGTGCGTCTTTACTTTGCCAGCGGTCAGGTCTAGACTCACTCATGAATTTTCTGATTCTCCTCCTGGCAGCTTGCGCCTATGTGGCCGGTGGGATCGCCATGAAGTGGTCCAACGGTTTTGCCAATATCGGAGCCAGCGTGGGTGTGTTCGCCGGTTTTGTCTTGGGAGCTGCCCTGCAGACCTACGCTATGCGACTGGAGTCTCTAGGGGTCGGCTACGTCGTCGTTTTGGGTCTGGAGGCTCTCTTGGCGGTTCTGGCGGGGGTGCTCTTCTTTGAGGAGGCCTTGGCCTGGCGGAATGTTGCCGGTGTGACACTGGTTGTTGCAGGGATCGTCTTGATGAAGAGTGCGGGTTAGCGGGAGTTTGCAGCAAATCCCCACCGTTTTGTCACGAGATCTTGACAATCGCACTGTACACTGGTTATCAGAACGAAGGCGTTGAATA
>CAZVVF010000328.1:2941-5386 GCA_964630575.1 uncultured Burkholderiales bacterium
CTTCGCTCAAAACCTCAAACCCCCCAATGGGAGAGGGTTCGCAACCTTAAAGCTTGTGAGTCCTCTCCTTTTTTGATTTCCAGGTTTTCCCATGAGAACTGATCTGGATCACCTCCATAAGGCCGCCGATAGCCTAGGCTGTCGTTAAGCAATCTGGAGGTATTTTTTTGTCACATTTTTCTGCACCCGTTAGTCATTTCATGAGTTCACCGGTTTTTTCAGTCAAGCCGGACGTGCTTCTCACAGATGTTCATGCCGAGATGGTATCCCGAGGGGTCTCCAGTTTGGCTGTCATCGGCGAAGGTGGGGAGACCTGTGGGGTGATAACCCGTACAGATCTTCTCAAGGTCGGGCGACGCCAAGCTGGTGCTCGCAAGAACGCGAGTCTGCTGACCTTCCCTAACAAGCAAGCCCAAGAGGCAATGACGACCGGAATCGTCACAGTGACCTCCGATGATACTATCGAGCACGCCGCAGCGGTTATGCGCAAGAACCACTACCACCGAATCTACGTGGAAGATCACGGCAAGATCGTGGGGATTCTCAGCACCAGGGATATCATGCTTGTCATCGCTCAGCAGAAGCTCAACAAGCCCATTTCAACCTTTATGTCATCGCCGGCTTTTACGGTGCGTGCTCACGAGCCTATCAGCCTGGCCAGTGAGCGTCTGGCCAAGGCCCACATCAGTGGACTCATTGTGGTGGACAACGATTGGCCCGTGGGTATCTTCACGCAGACCGTAGCGCTCGCGGCAACGGACATGCCCCAGGATACACACACTGAGGACGTCATGGATTCAGCCATGCTGCTGTTGAGCCCGGAGACCCCCATCTTTAGGGCCGCAGAGCAAGCTGCGGCTATGGAAGTGCGACGAGTCGTGGCTTGGGACGGAAAGAACATCAAGGGTATCCTCACCGGTTTGGACTTTGCCAAAGCCGCAGCACCCGTGGTTTCAAAGAGCTGAGAGACCATCTCTCAGCAGAGCGGATGAATCGGCTGTTGCCTTTTAGGCGGCAGCCTTTTTTGATCCGAGAGCGAGGATTGTGCTTGAGGCAGGCAACCTGCAGGAACTGATGAGGGCTCTTGGTACTCTCGAAGATGCGAGAGTCTAGCGGCCCATGTTGTTGTTGTGACCGTGGGCAGCAGGACTGCCAACTCCGAACGACCCCGTCGAGGGTCGGCTTTGACTGAGGTCGATAGGCTCCGAGATTGGGTTCAGGCGCAACGGACCTTCCCCGAGTGTCTGCGACCGGAAGACCTGGATGTTTCTCGGCAGCAGAGACTGGCCTCTCTCAATTCCGATCACAAGCCTCGCGTGATCCGGTGCGGTGAATCCTTCCTGGCCTGGGATACCTCGGTTCTGGAGCCAGAAACGCAGAGTCCGGTCGCTCTCTTGTGGGCCAGCGAGGGCTCGTTGGCGTCACTGGGCGAACTGTTGGCCGAGTCGGCCGCGAGTTTGGGCTTACCTTTGATCGCATCGGCTTTCGTCGGCCAACGGGATTGGATCAACCTGGTCCAGAGCCAAGGTTTCTATGCCATCAGGCACTTCGTGACCAAGGAGATGGGCCCTCGGTCGGTCGAGTCTCCCTTCCTTCTGAGGGTCGCAGAGGAGCGGGACCGAGCGTTTTGGATCGCGCTGGCCTTGAGGGTGGCTGGGCACACCTTACCACCTCATCGAGAAGCCCAACTGGGATGCTACCGAAAGAGTCTTCTGCAGAGTCTCTCGAAGCTGGATTACGGCCCGGACTCAGAGTATGACCTGCTCATCGCATCAGATGATGTGGGACAAAGCTTGGGTTACCTTTTGCTCCGGACTGCCCCCGGTAAGACAGCGTGGGTTGTGGACATCGGAGTAGAGGAGAGTCACTGGGGCGAAGGGGTGGCCCAATTTTTGGTGCTCTCGGCCGAGAATCTCTCGTTTGCGCGTGGGTTTGAATTCTATGTCGGAGAGATATCGGCGGCCAACCACCGCTCCTTTGGGGTCGCGACTGAGATCTGCGGATTCTCCCTCAACAGGCAGTTGTGGCGGCGCGACGCTTGAGGTGAGGGGTTATCGTTTTCTTCTTTTGGGTTTTTTGTTTTTCTTGTGGTCGAGTTCGGTGACCAGAATCACTTCACAGGCTCCGGCACCCACATCGCTGCGAGTGAGGGAACTCTTCCAGTGCCAACCGTCCTCGGCTCGAATCTCAACCAGGTACCCTCGAAACCGGACCTCATCGCCAGCCTCGACCTTCATGAGAGCCTCTTCGACCTCCGAGTCGTAGGGCACCATGTGCATATTGGCCGTCTGATTTATCACGTAGGACTCGTCTAGGCCCCCACCAGGCAAGCTCCAGTTGAAGAACCGATTGCTCTGAGTCACGCTCAGGAGATTGTAAGAGCCAGGACTGGCTGCGCCGCCCCAGGCCATGGCAAAATCCACGGGGGAGTGCTGGCTTTCGGGG
>CAZVVF010000329.1:0-5363 GCA_964630575.1 uncultured Burkholderiales bacterium
CCACGATCACAGCAAATCCGAGTCCTTCCCCATCGTTTCGGCCATGAACGTCATGAACGGCCAGGTCCCGAAAGAGTTTTTCAAAGACAAGATCGTCATGATCGCACCGACCGCCTCTTCGCTGATGGACCAAAAGGTCGTGCCGGGCGACCGTCAATATCACGGCGCGGCGCTTCACCTCACCGCCTTGAACATGATCCTTCAGGATGATTTCATCCAGCGCAGCGCAGGGCTTTGGATCCTGGTCTGTCTGATGGCCGGTACCTTTGGTTTCTACCTCGGGCGCTCCGGCCGGGTCTTTTCCGCCTTGGCCACAACCCTAACCGTTCCAACCATAGCCTTCGCAGCGTTCGCCTTTGCCAACTCCTGGCTCCCAACCGTCTTTCCTCTGATCGCTCTTTCCACCGGAGGACTCCTAGGCTACGCCGAGCGGCTCCTGACCGTGGAGAAAGACAGGGCTCGAGTCCGCTCTACCTTCGCTCGCATGGTCAGCCCGCAAGTGATGAACCACGTACTAGCCAACTACCAATCCCTGACCAATGGCGAGCGCAAGGAGATCACCGTCCTCTTCAGCGACATCAATGACTTCACTCCGGTTTGCGAACAGCACACACCGGAAGAAGTGATAAAGATGCTGAGTGAATATTTCAGCAACATGGTCGATGTGATCATGAAATACGACGGCTACCTGAAGCAGTACGTTGGCGATGAGATCATGGTCATCTTCGGAGCCCCGGACGACAGTAGCGATCACGCCACGCGGGCGGTGCTAACCGCGCTCGAGATGCGAGACGCTCTGGCCAAAGCCAAAGAAACTTCTCAGGGCAAACCCGGTTTCTATGAGGTGAAGATCGGGATCAACACCGGATCTGTGGTACTCGGGAAAGTCGGTCCAGAGAGTCGCTGGGAATATGCGGCCGTCGGAGACCATGTCAATCTCGGGGCTCGGGTTATGTCGGTGGCGAAAAATCTGGGAATGGACATCGGTGTCAGCGCGGCTAGCAAAGCCCGCTTCGAAAAAGAGCGGGAAGAGGGCCAGCCTTGCTCAGAGAAGGTTGAGTGGATCTCTCAGGGGGTTCAGAGTTTCAAGGGAAAAATCTCCCAAATGGAGGTTTTTGGAATCAAACGGGCTGAATAGCGACAAGGCACATTGGGGAGGAAAATTTTCTTGAAACGCAGACTCGCTTTTATATCCATCTTAGCTCTCTTACTGACTTGCGGAGCCCTGGCCTCTCCCAGAGTAGCCCTGATCAAAATCGTGAGGGGACAAGCCTCGCTAGACGGTCAGAGTATCAAAAAGGCTGCCATGGCAAGCCAGGGCCAGGTGCTCAACGTCGCCTCTGGGTCCGTGGTATCCGTCAAGCTTCTTGGAAGTTTGTTGGAGACGAAACTCACTGGGCCCAAAGAGATCGTTGTCGACGCTGAGAGCCTCTCGGGCCAGGCCGAGAGAAACGAGCGTGGAGAGTTGCTCGTCCTGGACGCCATCGGAACCTCGGCCGTTGCCGGCGGGCTTCTCACCCGGACCACCCGGCGTGGACTCTCACCGGCTCTGCCTCCTCGACGGCTAGCGAAAAACCGATACGAACTCACCCTCTGCCGAGGCGAGTCGGTCAGAGCGCAACCCAACTACACCTACCGGTTTGAGATCCTCGACGGTGAGCGCGTGATCCTTGACGAGAGCGTCTCGGACCAGATCCAGAGCATCACCTTTCGACCCCGGGGACAGTTCCGCGACGGCGAGACCTATCGTCTCAAGCTGACCGTTCTAGACCGCACAGCCGATGATCCGAGTCTCGCCACTGTGATGGTCTATGAGAGAGACTTCCGATTTCTGACGCCCGCCGAACATAAGAGACGCCGCCTCAGCTCTCGATCAAGACTACCGGACAAACAAGAACCCCGGCTCTTTGATCGAGTTGGCCGGCATCTACGGAGAGTTTTGTCAGTACGAAGACCTCTTGAAGACCCTACAGCGGATCGCCGAGGACCCCACCGTCAAGCCTGAGTCCAAGAACAAAATCAGCGAAATGATTCCCCGAATTCAGCAAAATGTGACCATGCCCGCAGTTGGAACCCTCTAGCCCATGGTAGAACCACAGTTAGAATCAATTCTTTGAGGAAGTACCCACGACAATGTCAAATATGAAACCGCGCCTTTTGTCTACCATTCTCCTACTCTTTGCCACCCTCGCGATAGCGGTCTCCGCCTCGCCGAGGGTGGCGCTCATACGAATCAACAGCGGGAGCGCGAGTCTAGACGGCAAGGCTTTCAAAATGGCTCAAATGGCCAACGAGGGGCAAACCCTCAAGCTCGAAGCTGGCGCCGAAGCGAGAATTCAGCTTCTCGGGTCCAGCTCAGAGGTCACCTTGAGCGGGCCCATGGAAGTGAAGATCAACAGAGCAGCACTCGACTCCGAAGCCAAAAAAGTCACGCGGGGCGGTGTCGCCGTGGCGCTCGATATCGGCAACAAGAACACCGCCGGTTCCCTCGTCACACGTTCGCAAGCCAGCGTTCCAGCCAAGGCCAAACCCAAGGCCATCCGACCTGGTCTGCCTCCGGAAAATCGCAATGGAGCCTTCGTCATCGACTACGACGCCGAGGGTGACCTCAAACTGGCCAGCGGTGCCGAGGTCTACATTCTCATCGAAGGAAAATCTGACGACTCAGACTTTGAGATCGAAGCGACCTTCCAAGACACCCTTCCGGTTATGCAGTTGAGTCCCGACGCCATCGTTACTGGCGTGGGCTACACCTTCACCCTGGCAGCCTTCCAAAACGACACCCAGCTAGCCCGATACAATCAGAGCTTTCGTATACTGACCCCTGAGCAACGAGAATTCCTGACCGCAGCTGAAGAAGAAATGGTGGCGCGCTACAACAGTGAAAAGAGCGTCTTACCTCTGCTGCGACTGGCTTCTCTCTACCAGGACCTCGATCAGAACAAAGAGGTTCTAAAGTACATGGAGATCGCTCGCAGGAGCCCTTACCTCAAAGCCAACGACGCCGACCTCCAGAAAAAGCTCGACACCATCATTGCTCAATTTCGGAAATCGATGGACATGACCATTATGGTCCTCGAGGTCTAGATTCTTGAACCCCTAACCCCGCAAGAGTTCGAGGGCGATCACCTTCGCTTTGTCACCCACCTCATTGGGAGGGCCGACACAGGAGGGACAACCGGCCTCACACTCACACTCGACCAAAAGACGGCCCGCGTGGTCTAGCAACTCCTCAAAGCGGTCAAAGATCTGCGGAGAGAAGCCCACCCCACCGGGGAAATTGTCATACAGAAAAAGGGTGGGCTCAAAGGGCTGGTCGCTGGTCACGACCTTGCCGCTGGGCTTGGGCTCTTCCTCGCTCCCGATGCGCATCCAACTTTCCTGGGAGGCATCCTCCTCGGCCACCTCGCCATCGAGGTGGACTCTCCCATCGCTTCGCCCCGGCCCCAGGTCTATGTGTTGGGCGGCTCGGTCCCCAACACAACGGTCGAGGTCTCGGACATCACACATAAGGTAGAGCGGCGCCACGTGCTGGAGGACATGACCCAAGCCAGAGATACCGTCTATGAGATCCGCTTTCGAATAGGGCAGCCGAGCCAAAAATGACTCCTTAAAGGTCACCCAAAATGAGGTTGTATGCATCTCGTGGTCGGGCAGAAAGACATCACCGAATCCTACATTCTCGCGGGTATCGAACTTAATTTTCTTAAACCCTGATACCCGCCAAGCCACATGGACCTCACCGTGCTCGTATTTGAGGTGAGCCATGGAGTCCTCGACCTCAAACCCGTCGAGAATCTCCACCGAGGTATTCGTGATGGCGTCGGTATAGTAGTCTACATCGACCTCGTTGACGTAGACTCGTCTCTGGTCGTAATCGAGTCGCTTGACGTGATAGCTCTTGCCCTCCACCAGGTAGATGGCGTCCTCATAAACCGTCGATGGTGCGGAGTGCCAGTCGACCTCGGCGATCACCCTCTCGTTGTCGTCAAGGTTCATCACAACAAAATTCTCAGGGCTCGCTGTCCGCAGCGAGATCTGATCGGCTGGGTACGTTTGATCGTTCCAGTGAAACTGCCCCCCCGCCTCATAGAGAACCCCATTCTCGGCCAGATAAGCCAAAAGCTCCCCAACTTGAGTCTCGCCAAAGGTCTCGTCGGAGGCGATCGGTATCTCAAAACAGGCGCACTTCAAATGACTCAGCAGAATCGAAAGGTTGTCTGGATTGATGCGAGCGTGCTCCGGACTGGTCTCGAAAAAATACTCGGGATTCTGCATCAAGAACTGGTCCAGTGGATCGCTTCGACCGACCAAAATGACGGCCGAATCGCCGTGACGTCGACCCGCGCGACCCGCCTGCTGCCATGTGGAGGCGATGGTCCCTGGGTAGCCACTGAGTATGGCCAGTTCCAAAGAGCCAATATCGATACCCAGTTCCAGGGCGTTCGTGCTGATCACACCCAGCACCGTATCGTTGCGCAGTCCCCGCTCGATCTCGCGGCGCACCGAGGGGAGATAGCCGCCTCGATAGCCCCTGATCCGACCTTCATCCTCAAAGGTGCGCTCAAGTCTGTCTTTGAGATAGCGAGTCAACACCTCGACGTTGAGCCGGGATGAGGCAAAAATAATGGTTCGAACCTTGGCCCTCAAAAAGTTGCTCGCAATCCTGCGGGTAACCGATAGGTAGGAGCGTCGTATCCCCAGCTCTTTGCTCACGATTGGTGGATTGTAGAAGAGCACCGTTTTGCGACCGCTCGGTGCGCCCGACTGGTTCACCAACTTGGGCTTGCGACCGGTCAGGTTTTCAGCGTGCTCGGCCGGGTTCGCGATAGTGGCTGAACAAAGGATAAAGACTGGATTCGAGCCGTGGAATTTACAGATACGATGAAGGCGGCGAATCACGTTCCCAATGTGGCTACCGAAGACACCTCGATAGGTGTGAAGTTCATCCAAGACGACGTACTTTAGGTCGGAGAAAAAGCGTGCCCATCGGGTGTGATGAGGTAGAATTCCCGTATGCAGCATATCGGGATTCGTAATCACGATATGCCCGCGAGACCTCACAGCCCGGCGCGCGTCTGATGGAGTGTCACCGTCATAGGTAAAAACCCCGATATCGGATCCTACCAGCTTGTCGAGGTCCATCAGCTCGGCGAGCTGGTCCTGAGCCAGGGCCTTGGTCGGAAACATATAGAGCGCTCGCGCGGCCCGGTCCTCAAGGATGCTCTGCAGTACGGGCAGGTTGTAACAGAGCGTCTTCCCAGAGGCTGTGGGCGTTACGATCACGGTGTCTCGACCCGAGAGGGCAGACTCGATGGCTTCGGCCTGATAGCGCTTGCTTCATTGTTGCCGATGGTGTTCGT
>CAZVVF010000330.1:0-5359 GCA_964630575.1 uncultured Burkholderiales bacterium
ACCTGGGCACTGAAGCCTTCGAGCTGTTCGCTGTTTGCAAACGAGTGATCGGCTATGGCCTGGCCGTTGTGGTGTGTTGGGGCTTGTCTCTGACCTATCACGTGGCTCGGGACCGCTCCGGGGAGGGTGTGAAGGGCCTGTCTTATCTGGGCTCGGCCTTTAGGCAGGTGAGCCTTCTCTTGATCTTGGGCTTGGTCTCTTCGCTGCTGCTTCCCGGGCCGCTCTCGGAGTTGTTCTTTGGCGATGCCGACCACGCTTCGATCATTTTTCCTCTGGCTCTGGAGTTCGTCGCCGTCTCGGTGCCAGCGCTCTTGGCGTATTTCTTCATCGGCCGGATGGAGGTCACCACGGCGAGCCTGGTCACGGGGCTTTGCTCTGCGGTCATTCCCGTGGCCTGTCTCTTCTTGGTGGAGTCGCTGGCCATGTTCTTTGTGCTCAAGACCGTTCTCTCGGTCTCGGTGTGTTTGCTCGTGCTTTGGCACCTGGTGAGAACTCACGGATACAAAGGGCTCTGGTCGAGCTCTCTCAGGGATGCAGAGGACAAAGAGTTTCTCGTCTATGCCAGCGCGCGCGTTCCAGGCGCTTTTTTGGTCGCTGCGATCCTGAGCCTGCCCGTCACTGTGGCGAGTCACACTCACCCGGATCTGAAGAATGCGGCAGCTCTCTCGATCGCGGTGGCTCTGGTGAGCGTGGTTGCGGCGGGGGTGACGCCACTGTCCAACATCTATCTGCCTCAAGCGGCCTTTCTCAAGGCCCGTGAGCAGGCCAACAGTCTGAGGCCCTGGGTGGTCAAGGTGTGCTGGGGTATCGGAGTGAGCGCGGTCCTCTACGTTGTCGTGTTGGGACACTTCTTGGAACCGTTTCTACAGCTGTTGTTGGGCGAGGACTTTCTCGGCTCACAAGCCATCATCCGAGCGGCTCTACCGGCGGCAATACCCTACGTGTACTTTCGTTGTTTTCAGGGCTTGCTAGACGGGGCCCAGGCCAAGCCCCTGACAACTTACAATGCCCTCGGCTCTGTGCTGGTCTTGATGGCCTGTGCCTGGGCGTCTTGGTATTGGCAGGTCGGTGAGCCGGCTATCGTCGGTCTGTTCGGAGCCTGCACGGCGCTAGGGGTTTTGACGCTCTCACAAACCTTCTGGCTCCTCAGGGGGCGCCCCCAAGAGGAGCGCAGCGACCGATAAGTTCCTGGCGACCCCAAGAAGCGAAGAGGTTCAGCCCTCGTTGCTGCGAACCACAGTCCACAAATGGTGGCCTTTTCTGAGCTATACGATCGACGTGCCGACTATGTCTTCTACATGTGCAGTCGCCTGGAGATGGATGAAGACGCGGCGTTCCATCTCAACCAGGATGTCTGGCGTCGGGTCTATCGTCAGATTCCCCAACTGAGGGGTTCCAAGGAAGAGCACTGGTTGTGCAGCAAGATCATCGATTCTCATCGCAAGTATCACAGTCGTGTTGGCGAGAGAAGCACTATGGGTTCGGGGACAATCTTGGAGCAGGCTCTCATGGGCCTGGCCTTGGAAGACCGTTGGCCTCTGGTGCTGAAGGAGTTCGCAGGTTTTAGCTACACGGAGATCGGTGATATCCTGAACGTTCCCGAGGGGACGGTGAAAGCCCGCATCGCCCGCGCTCGTGGTCGCGTCCGCAGGTTTCGTGAGGAGTTTCAGTCATGACTTTCCACAAGGTCGACGACGAGCTCTTATCGGCCTTCTTGGACGGTGAACTGCCGCCTATTGAGCATTCTGCTGTCGCTCGCTTGGTGAGCTCGGACGAATCCTGGAGGTCTCGCTACCGTGACTTTGCCAAGGACTCTGAGGACCTCAAGAAGGTCCTCTCCGCCGAGTTGACCGATTTTCAGCGTGACCTCGTGTTGGAATTGGTCCTGACCAATATGCCGAGCGGCTCTGAGCGTCGAAGGGTGCCGCGTTTTCGGCGCCGCTGGATGCTCCTGGTGGCCTTTCTCTTGCCGGCTTTTCTCACTTTGGTCTTCTTTCAGAACCCCAACGGTACGTGCCGTCTTTACCTAAAGAAGGACGGGCTTGAACTGCAAGCCGGTCGCAGTATCGCTGAGGAAGAATTCGGTCCCAGCAAGACCTGGAGAAGCCCCAAGCTGTGGGGCGAGTATGACCCCCGAGACAAGGCTTCTTTGAATTTCCAGGTGGACGCTGAAGAGGGACCTGGGCGATTCGTAGAGGCTCGTGTTGGCTACGACTTCAATGGTGACGGAACGATAACCCGCACCGAGCGATACAAGAAGGCAAAGCTCGATGCCCGCAGAGGCTGGGAGCGTTTTACTCCTGAACTGGTGGAGGAGGAGGGCAAGTTCGAGAGTTTTGACGGGGGACAGATCGAAGTGACCCTGACGGTTCTCGGGGCACCGTCACTGAAGATCTCAGGAACCCCAGGCGAGATCATTTTGCCCTATCGCAGTCTGCGCACCGGCAAGGGGGCTTACGATGAGTAGGGCCGCTTCTCGGGTTTCTTGAGGCTGTGAGCGATCTTGTCGATGGCGACCTCTTCGAGTTCGGCAGGAATGGCTTTGCTGCGCCTGTTGTGGACCTGGTGCTCGTTTGAGGACTGCTTCTTGTAGGCTCCTAGAAAGCCGAGAAGGTCGCCGCGCAAGAACGCTCCCACGGGCTTGGTGAACTCCAGTTGGTCGCACAGGATCTGGATGACGGATGTGATCGGAACCGCGAGTAGCGCTCCTACACCCCCCCAGAGCGATGTCCAGACGGTGAGAGAAAACAGAATCACCACTGGCGAGAGATCGAGAGAGTCTCCCAGAAGCTTGGGTTCGAGCATGTTCCCCACCAAGAATTGGATCGATCCAGTCAGGACGACGGCCAGCACCGCTTCGGCGCTACTGATGGTGGGATCGACCAGCAGAACGGGGATGGGTAGGGCTGTGGCGAGGATGGATCCCACGTTGGGGATGTAGTTCAAAAGCACCGCCATGAGGCCGAAGACGAAGGCGAGATCGACACCGATGAGGTACAGGATCGTTCCGACCACAAACCCGGTCGAGAGCGAGAGGGCGGTCTTGACTTGGATGTAGTTTTTGACCTTCTGGTCGATAACGGCCAGCACTCCTGTCAACTCTTGCTCTGTGCGGCTTCCGAAGAGAAGAAACATGAGAAACAGCAGGACGGCTGTGGATTGACTGATGAGGTAGACCACGCTGTTGGT
This sequence comes from uncultured Burkholderiales bacterium, assembly GCA_964630575.1. Classification (GTDB taxonomy): domain Bacteria; phylum Vulcanimicrobiota; class Xenobia; order Xenobiales; family JADMJV01; genus JAEXNA01. Next base: position 3,190 of record CAZVVF010000330.1, read on the forward strand.
CATGGCTGCGAGAAACGAGCCCACGCCTTCACCGAACTTGGCTATCTCCTGTCGGGTGAGGGCCTTGAAGCGTTCTTCTTGGGTAGGGTATCGTTCCCAGACTTGGTCCAAAAGAGAGAGAATTCTCTCGGTATAGAGGTCGGAGCTCTCGATGATCTGACCGACGGAATTGCTGATCAGTGAACTCGCCCAAAATATCAGTGTCCCCACCGAAATCAAGGTGACCGTGACGGCTAGGGGATGAGGGAGGCGAGCTTTCCTGTTCAAGACCCGGACCATGGGGACAAAGAGCTGGAACAGAAAGAAAGAGAGAACGAAAGGGATCAGAGCAGCCCTCATCCAGTAGGCCACGAGGGCACACAGGATGGTGGTAATGATGAGGAGGCAGGCCGTTTGTAAGCGGCGTTCTAACTCCCAATTTCCGCGTCTGGTGGTCACACTCTTTCACTTCTTCTTCCAGCTCTGAAGGGTCCCTGGTGGAAAGGGGAGCCTTCTCTGCTCATTCCTTTGTCCTCGACTTCTTGCTGAAGAAGAGCGCGTAGACGGTTCCGCCCGAGACGATCGTGGCCAGCGCCGCCAGACCCGCACCCGGTTGATTCTTGAGCGAGGCCACCGCAGCCAGTGCCGTGCCGAGTATGTAGGTCAGAGGGAATATCGGATTGGGTCGCTCACTCGGTTTGAGCTTAAAGACAGCAGCGACCGCCAGAGCCGAGGTGAGGCTCAGAGTGAGGCTGAGGTAAGTGAGTTGACTGACCAAGTTGGCCCTGAGGGTCATGAGGACGGCCAGTCCGCACTGCACCAGGGCCGCATTTTGCAGGCTCAGGCGTGGCAGATACCCATCTTCTCCCATTTTGACAGCCACTCTGGGCCCAGCAACGGCCATTCCTGAAATCAGGGTGAATAGGGAGAGGAGAACCAAGGCTTGAACGGCGAGCCTCAGTTTGCTTCCGCCCAGAGCCTGAGCGGAGACCAGCGCGATATCGGGATTCCCGGCCAGGTCTGCCAGTGGCGCCGAGTAAACGAAGACGGCGTTGATCAGGATGTAGAGCACTGCGGTGATCGCGGTTCCCCAAATCAGGGCCTTAGGAATATCCCTTCCTGGGTTCTGGCACTCTTCGGCCACATAGATCGCCGAGTTGAAACCCGTGAACGAGAGAGAGACCCACATCAGGCTCACCGGCCAGGCCCACATCGAGGTGGGTTCCACGGTACTGTGGTCGAGGGGAAAGGAGCCGACCGCTCCTGCGCCGATGACCACGAACAAGAGCATAAAGACCCCCTTGGCGATGACCGTGAGATTCTGCATGATGGTCCCGGCCTTGATGAGCAGCCCCTGGACAAAGGATAGAACCAGGAGCAAGCCGACAACCAAGAGGAGTTCAAGTTTGTCACCGTAGGGCTCCAGTTGAAGGTATTCCATCATGGTGATCGCCGCGTAGGCCTCAGCACCGGCAAAGGCTGCTATGAGAGAGACCCACCCAGCGATAAAGCCTGCAGCCGGATGGATGAGGCGAGAGAGGTAGAGGTATTCACCACCAGACTTGGGGATGGCTCGGGCCAGCGCGCCAAAGGACACGGCCCCGGTGAGGGCCAGAACGGAGGCCGCGACCCAAACCGCCATCACGGCCTCTCGCGACCCCAGGTCTTGGAGCGTGAAGCCCGAGGTCGTGTAGACACCGGCACCAATGGTGTTGGCCACCACCAAGCAGACCAGGCTGCCTAGTCCGAATTTCGATTCTGTATCTTGGGGTGTGACGCTCGTTTATTCGCCCTCTTTTTGGCCGGGGAGGAGGAAGGCCAACGACCCTCCATCTGCCAAAGCCAGTGGCGTGACAACGATCAGAAGGTGTGCCATAGGTTGAAACTTCTCCAAAGGTATAGGATTGTCTTCTCGTGACACAATCACCCGAGCCCTGGCAAGGCCATGTCCAACGTGCCAACCTGAAGGGCTTTTCTCGCTTGAAGGCCGTCCTCTGGCCCAGGAGTGTTAGGATCGCCGAAATCTGCTCTCTCGGTCACTTCTCCTGGTACTGGAGACTTCGTTGGAACCTGTGGCGGGGATTCTCCGGTATCGACCTCCACGATTCCTCGCGACTGAGTGGGGTCGCAGACATCTTTGGTGAGACACCGATTCTCACGGTGGTTCGTCTGATCGAGTTGGCCCGGCGTC
>CAZVVF010000331.1:0-5333 GCA_964630575.1 uncultured Burkholderiales bacterium
TTTTTCCGACTCAAGGATGCTCAGTCTTTGCCGGCCGGCAAGCACAAGCTAACCATTCGGGAAAAGAACGCCGACGGCAACAACGTTGTGGCAGCCGTGCGCATAAACGCTTATCCAGCGGACTACGATTTTAGCCCCAACAAGGTCGGAGGGTTTCCGAGCTTCAACGCTTATGGCCAGCACGTGGGGTATCGCCCAACGCACGAGTCTTGCCTGATGCGCACCATGCGATCCACCGACTTCTGTTCCGTGGATCAGGAGAACATGTGGCACAAGTTTCTCAACCGAGTGGACCTCATCGACAGCATCGAGGCTAAGCCGATCAAGGGCCGAGACGGTGAGAACAACTCCATCATCAGTGTTCAGACGCCGGACCTCAAGGGCCTGGACGTGAGTTGGTTCACCGACGTGAAGCTCGAGGACGGCAGCACCAAGGAGATCGAACTCGAGCATCTCCGCGGGCAAAAGCAGTGGGTGGCCGAAGAGGGCGAGGATGCTGGCGATTACCGCGTCGAGGTACGATTCGCCACCGACGAAGTTCGCAAGTACTCGGATAAGTTTCGCACCACTGAGGACTTCTCGATCAGCTAAGCGGTGTCACTCTGAAGGTCTGTAGTCTGGGTTACAGGGCTTCGATGGAAGACACGGTTAGGATTTTTCCGCCGGCCTCCACGGTGCCTTCGGCCGAACCGCTGGCTTTGACGTTCTTGCCCACAAACTTGTTGAGATCGACCTTGCCGTCCGATTGGAGAATGACGATCATCTCTCCGCTGCCGTCGACGAGTTGATGGCTGCCTTGCATAAAGATCGACATTCCCATGGGTTCGACTTTTCCGGTGTAGCTTTCCATTGTTTTTGTCTCCTTGTGGCCGGAGTGGTCTCCGGGTGATTGGGTTAGGCCCTGAGCGGCCAGCAAAAGCGTCAGGGCCGTTATCAAGATCAGATTCCTAAGGTGATTGATTGTCTTCAAGGGCACTCCTTCTTTCTCGATCCGCCACGGGCCGAGCAGGCTCGAAAAACTTCTCTGCCTGTATAGACCTTTTGGGCACGGATCTGTTTCTCCCCGCGTTGGAGAGCGACTCTCGCTTATCTGGCTGTTGAGGTTTCGGTTTACATCTTTCTAACATGGCAGTCTTCTTCAAGAGCTATTTTAGGTTTATGAACAGCGTAAGTTTCCATCAGTGCGGTTGCGGTATCGAGCACCGACTTCAAAAGAGCATCTATAAGTCAGCCGACCCCAACCGAGTCGAACGGGACCAGTATCAGGTAGAGTTGAGCGACGGTCTCACCCCTGTTATGGACGAGTTCCGACCTGATGCCGCTGCTATGGACCGCAACAACGATGGAATCATTCAGTCTGATGAGATTCTTCCGCCGGTCACCAGAATTGGCCACGCTCAAGTGGACCAACCCGATTTCACCTTCAGCTTCAAACACAAGCTCGCAGGGTGGTCAAACCCTCACGCCGATGCTTATCCCAGTGCCGCCCAGATCGAGACCAAGATGGACAAACTCTCGGCTGCCAACCCCGGACTCGTTCACAAAGTTAAGTTGGGTGAGTCAGCCGAGGGGCGTGGCCTCTACGCCTATCGTGTCGGCAAGGGCCCGGAAGGTGAAAAGCCTGGAGTTTTGGTGGTGGGCGGTCAACACGCTCGTGAGTGGGCCGGTAACGGTGCTGTTACGGAATCGGTGGAAAAGCTTCTCGGAGGGTACGGCAAGGACCCTGAGATGACAGAGAAGGTCGACGGACTGGAGATGTGGTTCGTGCCCATGGCCAATCCTGACGGCTATGAGTTTTCTCGAAATGCGGACCCGGACTGGAGAAAGAATCGAGCTCGTCACCCCGGGATTGAGGGTGTCGGAACCGATTTGAACCGCAACTATCGAGCCGACTTTCGCTTCTACGGAGACGTTCCCAACCGCATCGGTGACGACGCCGGGGCATCGGATGACCCGAGCAAGTTGACCTACCGGGGACCCCACGCCCTGTCGGAGAAAGAGACTCAGGTTCTTACCGATTTCATGGACACGCGCCCCAACCTCAAGGGTGTTCTAGACGTCCACGGCTTTGGCCGCATGATTCTGTTCCCTGGTGTCGACGCTGAGCGCGACACTCACTATCGTGCCGTGGCCGATAAGATTAACGCGGCGCTCGACGACAAGAAATACACGCCGCTGGCTATTCCCGAGTTGTATCCTACCACCGGTGACATGAGCGCCTACGGTGAGAAGCTTGGCCTGCTGAGCATGGGGCTTGAGATCGGAACCTCCTTTCAACCTCATCCAACCAAGATCGGTGATATCACGGACCGTGGCTCGAACGCCGTTATCGCCTTTATCGATCAGATAGCCGAGGAGAATCTCGCTCCGGAGCAGCTCGCCAATATCGTCTGATGAAGGGGATTCTCTAGTCCCGAGGTAAAGTCGTCCCGGGTGACGCCACCCCCTGAAAAGCCCCAACCTAAGCTCAGCTTCGGCGAGTTTTTTAAGGTTTTCGGATACAGCAAGCAAGCCATGAAGTTGGTCTGGGATACCAGTCCAACTTTGGCGCTTTGGTATTGTGTTTTAACCGTTTTTGCTGGAGTTCTACCTGGCGCGGTGGCCTATGTTTCGAAGCTCTTGGTCGATGCCGTGCTGGCAGCCTCCAAGAGCGATGACGTTCTGCTGCATCACCACGCCTTCAAGATCGTTGCTCTCGAGTTTGGACTCGTGATCGCCTTGGCTGGCTTTCAGCGTGGGCTCTCCACCTGCAGCTCTCTGCTTCGAGCTCTCTTGGGTCAAAGGGTCAACCAATTGATATTGGAAAAGGCGCTGACCTTGAGTCTCTCTCATTTTGAGGACGCGAAGACCTACGATCGATTGAGTCAAGCCAGAAGGCGGGCTTCCTCAAAGCCCCTCTCATTAGTCGAGCGGACCTTCGGCCTGTTTCAGAACAGCATCAGCTTGGTGACCTACGGTGCTCTGCTGTTCAATTTCAGCCCCTGGGCTGTTCTGCTCTTGTTGGTCGCTGGGATCCCCTCGTTCGCCGTGGAAACGGCCTTTTCAGGCGAGGCCTTTCGACTTTTTAAGTGGCAGTCTCAGGAGACTCGTCAGCGGGCCTATCTAGAGATGCTCATGGCTCGCGAAGATTATGTCAAAGAAGTCAAGCTGTTCAATCTAGGGCCACTTCTTCTGGACCGTTTCAACACGATTTTCCATACCCTCTACAAACAGGATAAGGACTTGACATTGAGGCGGGCCTTTTGGGGCTTTCTGCTTGGGCTGGTGAGTACGGTGGGCCTCTACGGTGCCTTCCTATGGGTTGTTTACGAGACTGTCCAGGGCCAGATCTCACTGGGTGATATGACCATGTATCTGCTGGTTTTTAAGCAGGGGCAATCGGCTGTCACCGCATCGCTGTCCTCCATAGGCTTGATGTATGAGGACAATCTCTATGTCTCGAACCTCTATGAGTTTCTGGAGGAGCCCGTACCGACCTCGACTGGAACTGCCACAGTCGGTGTGAAACCGGGCGATGGAGTGCGCTTTGAGGCTGTGAGCTTCCAATACCCTGGGGCCACTGGGTTGGCGCTCGAGGAGGTGACCCTTCATCTGAAACCGGGTGAGAAGTTGGCCCTGGTTGGGGAGAACGGCTCTGGAAAGACCACTCTGATCAAGTTGTTGACCCGTCTCTACGAACCCACGGGGGGTCGCGTGCTCCTGGATGGTACGCCTCTCAATGAGTGGAAACTCGACGCCCTCAGAGACCGCGTTGGTGTGATATTCCAGGACTTTGTGCGCTATCAGTTTTTGGTGGGGGAGAACATTGGTGTGGGTGATGTGGAGCACTTTGATAGCGAGGAGAATTGGGAAGTGGCGGCCGAAAAGGGTCTCGCCGACGAGTTCATTCCCGAACTTCCCAAGGGGTACAAAACGCAGCTCGGGCGCTGGTTTAAGGATGGACGAGAGCTCTCCGGCGGGCAGTGGCAGAAGGTTGCCCTGTCTCGGGCTTTTATGAGAACGAAGTCGGATATCGTGGTCCTAGACGAGCCCACCTCGGCGATCGATGCCGAGGCAGAGACGAAGATCTTCGATCACTTTCGAGAGGCGACCGCCGCTCAGATGGCGATCCTCATCTCCCATCGGTTCTCCACCGTTCGCATGGCCGATACTATCGTTGTGCTCCAAGCTGGAAAGATCATCGAGCAGGGGACCCACGAGGAGCTTGTGGCCCTCGGCGGTCGTTACGCGGAGCTGTTCGAGATGCAAGCGGCTGGATACCGTTAGAGCTTCGGGCTGCTCTAGATTCTGGTGATCTCGGCCTCTCGTACCCACCCGGTTCGACCATCGCCGGTCTCCAACTTGAGAAAGTGAGTCTTGCGCTCTAGAACGTTCACCATGAGGCCAGGTTGGAGAGCTTGTCCTTGGCTTGAACCCTCGGGCTTGGCCAGCAACTTGCTGTTCGTTGTGGTGACAACGGCCCGGTCCGGGGCGGGGTTCATAGCCCACAAGACCCCGGCGACCAGCAGAAGAGCCCCAGCAGGAGCGATGATCTGCTTGCCCGTGATTTCCCGTCCAGCCAAACGTGCTAGGCCGAGTGCGAGAAGGCCGAGCGAGAGGAGCAGCAGCGCGCTCTCGGCTTCGTGGCGACTCCATAGGGGGGTGCCCACAACATCGTTTTCAGCGATTTGGGGATTGAGACGTTCTTTCACTTCCCGCAGGCGCCGTCGTGTAGCAAGGTCCCTCGGAGAGTAAGTCAAGGCCCGCTCGAAGGCGGCTCTGGCTTGGGGGAGGTCTCCCTGATCTCGAAGCGCCAGTCCCTTGTTGTAAAAGAGTCCAAAGGAGAGCTCCTCTTGGGATTCCAGCTTCTGAGCGAGCTTGAGGGCGTAGGAGCCATCTTGGCTCTCGAGAGCCGATACCAGTTCAGGAAAGTCCTGTTGGGCAAGCGCGCCGGTTATGCTCAGCAGAAGGAAGAATGCCAAGTGGTAAAATCTGTGAGACATCACGAGTTTTTCTCCCCACTCTTTAGGTTTTCGAAGTCAGAGAGCAATTGCTCCACCGTAACGTTGCTGTCTGGAGTGCTCCCGTAACTGAGTTGAGAGACGGCCGATTTGAGAGTCTCAAACCGCTCCACGTCGCTCTCGCTCCAGCCCTGGTCTGAGAGTTCTGCCAGGCGGGTGATGCTGTCGGTTCCCGGGGCTAAGTCTCGCAGCGCAGCTTCGAGTTGCTGGAGGTTTTTGGGTCGAGATTTGGAGGCCCAGGGTGGAGACCAGCCTCCGATGCTCAGTCGAGGCCGGCCCGAGAGGCAGAGCGCTATTCCCAAGAGTCCAGCCAAGAGCGAGGCGAGAAAAGAG
>CAZVVF010000332.1:0-5318 GCA_964630575.1 uncultured Burkholderiales bacterium
CAGAATCCCACGAAATGTCGCTAAATAATCCCGCGAAACCCTGCAAACCCGAGCGCCTGGGTTGCCGACCGCTGCGCTATGGGCTCTTTGCGCTTTGAGCGTTTTGGCTGCGTTGGACACTGCAGAGAGGGTAGCCTCAAGGTCTTACGATCGGCCTCTCCTTTTTTGGCAAACAACCCCGCGGGGTTGTTTGCGCTCGAAGGAGAGCTTAACGAGAGGCTGCTGTTTTTGCTGTGCGACTGAAGCTTGCGATTTCAGGAGAATCAGGGGGCTCGCTGAGGTGTGTTTGGACGAATGGACCCGTTGACGCGATGACGCGATGATGCGATGAGTTTGTGGGAGGTGTCGCAACTCTGGCGTTGACGCGAGGACGCGTTGAGTCTGTGGGAGTTGTCGCAACTCTGGCGTTGACGCGAGGACGCGTTGAGTCTGTGGGAGTTGTCGCAACTCTGGCGTTGGGTCGGAAGCGCGCTGTGGAGAGTTTCAGGGAGAGCGCTTCGTTCGCTCAGAGACACTGGGGGCGTCGGCGAGGGACTTTATGTCATAAAAAAAAAAGCCCCCGAAGGAGATGGTGATACCGTTAGGTCACCACTCTCGAAAGCCGACCAAGAAGTGTGTGTACTCTGATATCCCCCGGAAACTAAGGTTGTCTAGTGGTCTAGGGAAAAACTCTTCAATCAGGAGTCACCCTCTCGAACTAGGGGCCAGCAGCCGAGTCTCGAACGAGCTTGGATGAGAGAACTTAGCGAATATCTTGAAGTTTTTATTAGTTTTCTCGCTGTGTCGACTCCCTTTGCTGCAGCGCCTGTCTTCCTGGGTTTGACGGCGAATTTTGACAAGAAGAGGCGGGCCCAAAATGCTAACCTCGCTGCACTGACCATTTTTATCACAGGGATTGTCGTCATTTTTTGTGGTGAGGCTCTTTTCCACGCTTTTAGTATCAGTATCCCCTCCTTTCGCGTTGGGGGAGGGCTCTTGGTTCTGTTTACTGGAGTCAGCATGGTACGAGAAGGCGCCGGGGATTCGAAGATCGAGGCTGCTTCGAACGATGTTGGGGTCGTACCCATCGCCATACCTCTCATGTGCGGCCCAGGTCTTATCTCCACGATTATGATTCAGGCGACTGAGGCTGAATCGAGTACGGATAATCTCGCTCTTTGCGCCTGTGTGGCAGTTTTGGCTATTGCTGGCTGGTGCTGCCTAATGGGAGCTGAAAAATTGTCTGCCAAGTTGGGTGTGATGGGACTCGATATCCTAACCAGAATCTCCGGTCTGATTCTCACCGCCCTGGCTGTTGAGTTTATCGCCGCGGGCATGGGGACATTGTTTCCAGGCTTGCTGGTCTAGCGGAGAGAGCCAGGGCTCTGGATACCATTGAGCGTCTCGAAGTCAGGCTCGAAAGAGCGTTATCTCCTCTGAGAAGGCCAAGCCCGGTGCTCAGTGTGGCGACGACCGAGGCATCGTCAACAGACTTCTCTTGCAACTGAAGATGTTGCGATGTTTCTTTCGCTTTTTTCCGTAGCCTGTCTGTCGCTGGACCTTTGCTCTTCACCAAAAACCAACACGTTCTGCACAGAATCCATGAGAGAAGTCCCGAAGGAAGTCCTACAATGGGTATCACTTCCATAAATAAGGCAGCACTCTGTGTTCGCACGGAGTTCACTGTACATAACTTCCATTTTTAGGGGGTCGCTTTTTTTAGCGGCCTCTTTTTTATTGGAGCTTGCAGCCTCACCTGGGGTCTCGGACAGCGGGGTTGATGTGGAGTTGGCGCTTAAGCCCCCTTCAATGGGTCGGCAAGACGCGTTCTTGCCGATTGCGGGAAGCCTGGCCTTGAGCCTTTCTGGGATTTGCCCAGAGAGGTGTGGATATAGAGGACAAAGCCCAATCGATATGAAGGGCCAAAAATGAGTTCTGCAGCCCAAGCATCGAGTCTAGCTAAACCTGGAAATGTGGACGTTGAGGTCGTCGAGAAGACGTTGACGCTCACCCGGAGATGGTATTCGAAGTCTGTGCTGTTTATGGCATTGTGCAGCCTACCACCTTTGATTTTTGTGGTCATAGCGACCATGCCCATTGTCCAGGGCGAAGAGTACAACTGGATGTCTCTAGCCATTCCACTGCCTTTTCTACTGGTTGGGCTTTTGCTCGCGTACGGTGCCTTAGCAGGCTTTTTGAATAGCACCACGCTCTGGCTAGACGACGAGCAACTCGATGTCACACACGGTCCAATACCCTGGTGGATCAAGCCCGTGTCTATCGAGTCTGAGAGAATAAAACGCTTCCTGGTTACCCAAACCGAGAGCAAAAAGAAGCACCCCAAGTATGTGATCTGTGCTCAGGTGAGCGATGAAGAAGTGCTCAGCGTAATGAACGGGCTCCCCGATCTCGAGACGGCCTACTTTATAAAAGAGAAGATCCAAGAGTTCCTGGACGATTCCCGGCCCAAGTCTCAAGAGTAGGCCGGCGGTGTTGTGACTTCTGGAGAGTTCGGGGCAAGGCCGACATGGTGGGCCCAAGTCTCAAGAGTAGGCCGGTGGTGTTGTGACCCGGTCAGCGTCTGCTGAGGCGCACCGCTTGTTTGGGTGATACCGATTCCAGAACAGACCTTCAAACTGAAGGTCGCCTCCATCTTTCGGACAAGTCCCCAGAATGTATCACGTGGCGCTCGTCAATCCTCAAATACCCAACAACACTGGAAATATCGGGAGGTTGTGCGCTGCCACTGACAGCCATCTTCATCTTGTAGAGCCTCTCGGCTTTGAGATTACCGACAGTCGAGTCAAAAGGGCCGGTCTGGATTATTGGCCTGAACTGTCTCTCACGCGGCATCAGACTTGGAACGACTTTCGGGCTGCACGACCCGGCCGACTTTGGCTTTTTAGCGCGCGGGCCACGCGGCACTACACGGATGCTGCTTTCGCCCAGGGAGACACGTTCGTCTTCGGTTGCGAGGCGACCGGTTTGCCGCTTGATATCCAAGAGCCATACACGGATTCGCTTCTCACCATCCCGCTGGATAACCCGAAGGTTCGGAGTCTCAATCTCGCCAATGCCGTGGCTGTTGTTCTCTTTGAAGCCAAGCGACAAATGAGGCTCTAGGGCTCGGCTCGAACCGACGAGAGCAAAAGAGCGAAGATCAGCTCAGAAACCACACGCCATCGGGGTAGGTCTTGGCCGGAAATTGTTTGGGTGTTTGAATCTCTGGCGCGGTAGGTCCAGGAAGCTCGTTGGGTCTTTTGGACCAATCCGGCAATTCGCTCGGTCCGGGAAACTTGGTCCACTCGATCGGGCTCGGTAGGGTCGGCAGTTCTATGGGAAATTTGAGAGGAACCTCAACCGATGGGTCGCCGGTAAAGGGCGGCAGTTGCAGGGGCTGGCTAGGAAAGCCTGGGAGACCATCCGGCGAGAGGGGCTGGCTAGGAAAGCCTGGGAGACCATCCGGCGAGAAGGGCTGGCTAGGAAAGCCTGGGAGACCATCCGGCGAGAGGGGTTGGCTAGGCCGGAAGACATCGGGATTGACAAAGGGCTTGATCTGAGGCTGTCCTTGACCGGGAACGTTTTGGTCAGGGGACTGCGAGGGTCTGCTGGGCCTAAAGGTCTTGAATCCACCGTTGATCGCGCTGTTGAACATCGTTTCTCTCCTAGTCTTCTACCCACAGCTTAGAGAGGCACCCTCAAAAAAGCATGAAAACCCGAGTTCGAGCGTTGACCATCAGGAGCGATAGCGTGGGTTCTCGAGAATCGCTGGAACGGTTCTGGACCGGATTGCAGGTTTGTTAACAACTCCCCCCATGTCGGGTAAAACCTTTGTTAAAACCGCATGAAATAAGGGTTTTTCGCTTGGTGATTCGTTAGGAAAACGCTACCGTATTGTTAGAAACTAACGACAAACGAGGTTCGATAACAAATGCTCAATCTTCAAATAAACCCTTCCTATCAGAACAACACCCTAATGGCCGCTCAGGGATGCCCAGGTTGCTCGGGTGCTGCCAACGGGAACTCTCAGATGGCGGCTTTCGGAATGATGCTCCAGATGATGATGGGAATCATGATGCAAACGATGGCTCAGATGACCGGCTCGACCCAACCGATGTCGATGATGCCCGGGGCCTTTGGTCAACAGATGCCTTCCTTCGGCGGAGGCTCTCCGTTGAACAGTTTTCTCGGTGGCGGGGCAAGCTACCCTCAAAACGGCAACTCGTACGCTGGAAGTGGGGCCTCTCTGGGAGGAGCCCAAGGTACGGGCAATGCCGGTGGAACGCTCTACTCGGGGCCGGCGGGCCAGGTCGGCAATGTCAACATCGACAATCTGGTCAACGCTGTGGACCCGAGTTACCGCAAGGCTGCCAAACAGCACTGGCCTCATATCGTGGCCGAGGCACAGAAGCAAGGGATCACAAACAAGGCCCAACTCGCCTACATCTTGGCTACAACGGTTCACGAATCTGGTGCGGGAGCCCATATGGAGGAGTTCGCCTCCGGCAGTGCCTACGAGGGCCGACGTGACCTGGGAAATACTCAAGCCGGTGATGGAACTCGCTACAAAGGTCGAGGGTACGTTCAGATCACCGGTCGCAACAACTACAAGGATTGGTCCAACCGGCTCGGTATCGATCTCGTGGGCAACCCCGATGCCGCAAAAGACCCGGCTACGGCTGCCAAAATTTTGGTCGGTGGCATGCGCATGGGAACCTTCACCGGCAAGAAGCTCGATGACTTCATCAACGGTTCCAAGACCGACTTCAACGGAGCTCGGCGCATCGTGAACGGAACCAACAAAGCCTCTACCTTCGCTGCCACGGCCCAGAAGATACTCGCGGCTATGGGATAGACAAAATTCGAAGACACCGACGGTCTCGCGAACAGTTCGTTCGTGAGGCCTTTTTTTAAACACTCTTTTAAAGTCTAGCCTGGGGAACTGACCTCGGGGAGCGAAGGGAGCACACCGTTTTGTCGCTATCGGGGCAAAATGGCATTTTTTGCCCAAAGCTGATGTTAAAAAAGTGTAAATGATATTACGTAGCGCGCCTAATCCGTTATACTCTTCTCAAGAATAACTAAACTTGGAGGCTCGAATGCAGCTTAATATTAACCTAGGCGGTTCCGCTTACGGCCCTTTTGCTGGCTCAGGAATCCCCAGGGGGATGGGGGCCTTCCCTAGCGGAGGCCAAAACTCCATGGCGCAGATGATGTTCGGAATGATGAACATGATGATGTCCATGATGCAGCAGATGATGGGCGGCGGACTTGGAAACGGGAGTTTCCCAATGCAGATGGGACCGGGGCAATTTGGAATGCCTGGTGGACAACAGGGG